>NZ_JAOSHO010000429.1 GCF_025917275.1 Pseudomonas agronomica
GCTCGTTATTAAAGCCTGCGAAAGCTCGTAATAAATTTGCACAGTTATTTTCGAGCTGGAGCACTAGAATAGCCGCACCTTAGTTGAGCTAGAGCGCTTTATGCCCGATTCGTCAGACGTTGATAGGTTGTCAGATCTGCCCCTGGACGATCTGGTCGCGTGTCATGAATGCGATCTGTTGATGCGCAAGCCTCAGCTGGCCCATGGCGAAAGAGCCGAATGCCCTCGCTGTGGATATGAGCTCTACGCTCACCATCACAATGTAGTTGAACGCAGTCTCGCTCTGGTTATCGCGGCGCTGCTGTTGTTTGTACCGGCAAATTTCCTACCCATCATGCAGCTCAATTTACTCGGACAATCCTCCCAGGACACCGTTTGGAGCGGCGTGGTCGGCCTGTTCGATACAGGGATGCAGGGCGTAGCGGTGGTGGTTTTCCTCTGCAGCATGGGTATTCCACTGCTCAAGCTGCTCTGCCAATTGATTGTTCTGCTGACCATTCGCTGGAACATTGGACGAAGTTACGGCTTGTTGCTGTATCGCATTTATCACCATCTTAGGGATTGGGGGATGCTCGAGGTGTATCTCATGGGCGTGCTGGTTGCCATCGTCAAGCTAGCAGACATGGCAGCGATTACCGTGGGGCTGGGCCTGGTGTGTTTTGTAAGCTTGTTGCTGGTTCAGGTCTGGCTGGAGGTGGTGATGTCACCGCATCAGATCTGGCAGGCGTTGTCGGGAGGGGATACCCATGCGAGCGATTGATGCAGGCATCCTGATTTGCACTGAATGTCATGAATTGAATCGACAGGAAGCGGACGCTGATAAACAGACCTGCACCCGTTGTGGCGCCCGAATCCACCCTCGTCGACCAAACAGTCTGATGCGGACCTGGGCGCTATTGATCACGGCAGCGATTGTCTACGTTCCAGCCAATGTCCTGCCGATCATGACGATCAACTCGCTGGGCCAAGGTGCGCCTAGCACCATCATGTCCGGGGTGATCGAACTGGTACAGCACGGCATGATCCCGATTGCGGCAGTGGTGTTTGTTGCCAGCATTGTTGTGCCCACCTTCAAGCTGGTGGGCATCGCCTTGTTACTGTTTTCCGTGCAACGTCACCAACCCATGTCCGCGCGCCAGCGGATCCTCATGTACCGCTTCATCGAATTCATCGGCCGCTGGTCGATGCTGGATATTTTCGTAATCGCCATTCTGGTGGCAGTGGTGAATTTCGGGAGGTTGGCCAGTGTTGAAGCCGGCCTCGGTGCCATTGCTTTTGCCAGCGTAGTGATTCTGACAATGATTGCCGCAGTAACTTTCGATCCCCGACTGATTTGGGATAACACGGAGTCGGATGACGACCATGAATGATTTGCCTACCGCTAAAACCCGACCGGCTTCGAACTGGTCGGCCATCTGGGTATTGCCACTGATTGCCTTGATTATCGGCGGCTGGCTCGGCTGGCGGGCCTACAACGATACCGGGATCGAAATCAATGTGCGTTTTGAAAGCGGTGAGGGTATCCAGGTCAACAAGACCGAGGTCGTCTACAAGGGCATGACGGTCGGCAAAGTGAAAAATCTCACGCTCGACGATGAAGGCAACTCGAAGGGCGTCATCGCAACCATCGAGATGAACAAGGATGTCGAGCAATACCTCAAGACCGGTACCCGTTTCTGGCTGGTCAAGCCAAGCGTGACGCTTGCGGGAATCACCGGACTGGAGACGCTGGTTTCAGGTAACTATGTTGCGATCAGTCCTGGGGAAGGTGAATCGACCCGCAAGTTCAAGGCATTGGCCGAAGAGCCGCCGTTGTCGGACGCCAAGCCGGGTTTGCATTTGACGATCAAGGCTGACCGGCTGGGTTCGCTCAATCGCGGCAGCCCGGTGTTCTACAAGCAGATTCAAGTGGGCCAGGTGAAAAGCTACTCACTGTCCGAAGACCAACGCACTGTAGAGATCAAGGTTTTCATCGAGCCAACCTATGCCAGCCTGGTCCGCAAACACACACGGTTCTGGAATGCCAGCGGCATCAGCATCGATGCCAACCTGTCGGGGGTCAAGGTACGCAGTGAATCCTTGGCTAGCATCGTGGCCGGGGGGATCGCGTTCGCCACGCCGGAGAACCGCAAGGACAGCCCTCCCACTGACCCAAGCCTGCCGTTTCGCCTGTACGAGGATTTCGATGCAGCTGCTGCCGGGATCCGCGTCAAGGTCAAGCTCAGCGACTTCGAAGGGTTGCAGGCTGGCCGTACGCCTGTGATGTACAAGGGCATCCAGGTCGGTAGCCTGAAGACGTTGAAAGTCGATCCTGACCTGGCCAGTGCCAGCGCAGAACTGACGCTCGACCCGTTGGCCGAGGATTACCTGGTAGCCGGTGCTCAGTTCTGGGTGGTCAAGCCGTCGATTTCCCTGGCTGGCATCACGGGCCTGGAAGCGCTGGTGAAAGGTAACTACATTGCCGTGCGACCCGGCGACAAGGGGGGAGCCCCTCAACGCGAGTTTGAAGCCAGGGCGAAGGCGCCGCCGCTGGATCTGCGTTCACCCGGCCTGCATCTGGTCTTGTTGACCGAAAATCTCGGTTCGCTGGAGGTCGGCAGTCCGATTCTCTACAAGCAGGTCAAGGTCGGATCGGTGCAGAGCTATCAATTCTCCCGGAAGAAGAAACAACTGATCATCGGTGTACATATCGAGAAGGAATATGAAGGGTTGGTCAACGGTTCGACGCGATTCTGGAATGCCAGCGGCGTCACGCTCACGGGCGGTTTGACGGGCGGGATCCAGGTCAAGAGCGAATCCCTGCAAAGCTTGATGGCCGGTGGCATCGCTTTCGAAACACCGGAGCCGAACGTGCCGTTGAAACGGCGCATCCCACGGTTCCGTTTGTATGGGGACCGCGAAGCCGCGCAGCAGAGGGGCACCGTCGTGACGATCAAGGTCGATCGCGCCGACGGGTTGCGCAGCGGTACGCCGATCCGGTTCAAAGGACTGGATGTGGGTAAGATCGAAGACGTCGACCTGAGCGCCGACATGCAGTCGGTACTGGTCACCGCACGTATCACCGAAGTGCCTGAGCGTATCGCCCGCACAGGGACCCAGTTCTGGGTGGTCAAGCCGGAGCTGGGCCTGATGAAAACCTCAAACCTGGAAACCCTGGTGACCGGCCAGTACATCGAAGTGCAGCCCGCCGTGAAGAACCTCGGGCCACAGAAAAGTTTCGTAGCCCTGGCCGAACCACCCGAAAATGCCATCCCTGAAGCCGGATTGAGCCTGGTATTGAGCGCTGCTCGACGGGGTTCGTTGAAGATTGGCGTGCCGGTGACCTACCGCGAAATCACGGTAGGCAAAGTGACGGGCTACGAGTTGGGCCAGACGGCGGATCGGGTGCTGATCCACATCCTGATCGAGCCCAAGTACGCGCCACTGGTGCGCAGCGGTACACGCTTCTGGAACAGCAGCGGGTTCGGTCTGGATTTCGGACTGTTCAAGGGCGCGACGGTGCGGACCGAGTCGTTGGAGACGTTGATCCAGGGTGGTATCGCTTTTGCGACGCCGGATGGCGAGCGGATGGGTAACCCGGCGAGGCCGGAGCAGACGTTCCCGCTGTTCGACAAGTTTGAAGATGAATGGCTGACCTGGGCACCGAAGATCAGTCTCGGCAAGTAAGCTGATTGGATGTGATACCTGTGGCGAGGGAGTAGGCGGTAACAAAAAAGGCCGCGATCCAATGGATCGCGGCCTTTTTCATATCCATGTCACCTCAAACCGCATCCAGCTCCGGCTCATCGGCCTGGGCGTTCATCGTCGCCTTCACCGCATCGTGACGACGGATGTATTTCCAGTCCGCCTCATCGATGTAGATGCCGTTCGGACCGCTGCCGCCTTCCAGGTCGATGGCGACACTGGCGCAGACCTGCGGCTTCACGCTCGCCAGGATCGGCACGAAGCCCAGTTGCAGGCTGGTTTCCAGCAGCGCGGCCTGGTTTTTCTCGTCGATGTCCGCCGCTTCGTCCAGGTAGTACGGCAGACGCACGCGACCGGCCTGTTCACGGTCCATCAGGTGCAGCAACAAGTACATGTTGGTCAGCGCCTTGATGGTCATGGTTGTGCCGTTGGACGCCGCACCGTCGATGTCGGTGTGGATCACCGGCTGGCCGTTGACCTTGGTGATCTCGAACGCCAGTTCGAACAAGTCCTTGAGGCCGAGCTGGTTGTGGTTCGCCGCCACCAGCCGCGCCAGGTACTCCTTGGCCTCTTCGTTCTTGTTGTCCTGCTCGGCGCTCTGGCTGAGATCAAATACCGACAGCGTCTCGCCTTCCTCGTACTGGCCGGCGCTGT
>NZ_JAOSHO010000043.1 GCF_025917275.1 Pseudomonas agronomica
GCCCAGTGAGAGTGCGGGGTCATCTGGCCGAATTCATTGTTCTGTAACCCTCGCGCAGCCAAACCGTCATCCCTAACCGGCATCGTGAAGCTCCCGTATACGTCTTGGGAGTCTCGACATGACCCAGTCCTACGAAGAACGCAGCGCCGCCAAAACCCGTCGTCAGCAGGAAGACCAGCGCCGCATGGCGTTCCGTCGCGCGATCGAAGACCGTTTCGAGCAACGCCAGCTCCTGGCCGAAATCAGCGAATTTCCTGACGCGGTTGAATTCAATTACTGGCAGGCAACACCGGCGGCTTCCCGTCGAAACGTTCAACCAGGCCGATGATCTGAGCACGCTCGCCGCGAACGAAGGCCAGGAAGGCATGAGCCACCGGTGACAGGCGTTTGGCCCTGGCCTGCACCAGGCACCAGCTGCGGTAGAGCGGCAGTTCTTCCACCGGCAACTCGATGAGCGCGCCGGACGACAGTTCCCGGCTTACGGCGTGGCGTGTCAAAAGCGCCACGCCCAGCCCGGCCACCACGCATTCACGCTGGGCTTCAGCCGAAGCCACTTCCAATGTCTGGGTGAAGTGCACCCGCTTTTCCTTGAAATATTCCTCGCAGGCCAGTCGTGTACCGGAGCCCGGTTCGCGCAGCAGCAGCGTGTAAGGCTCCATGTCTTGCAAACGCAGTGGGCCCATGTGACACAACGGATGATCGGGTGGCGCCACGGCGACGATCGGATTGTTGAGAAACGGCAGGAATTCCAGGCCCATGTCCTGAGGCACCATGGACATGATCACCACGTCGTCGCGGTTGTCCGAGAGCCGTCGGATGACTTGGCCGCGATTGACCACCGTGAGGTTCAGGTTGACCTCCGGATGCTGGCGCTTGAACGCGGCGAACAGATGCGGGACGAAGTATTTGGCGCTGGATTCCACCGCGAGCTTCAATTGGCCTTGCAGCGAACCCTGCATGTCCGACAGCTGCATGTCGAGGTTCTCCAGGCGTCCGAAGATGTCCCGGCTGGCGCGTTGCAACGCTTCGGCGGCTTCGGTCATGTAGAGCTTCTTGCCAACGTACTCAAACAAAGGCTGACCAATAAGATCTTCGAGGGAGCGAATCTGTAGGCTGACGGCCGGTTGCGTAAGCGACATTTCATCGGCAGCGCGACTGTAGGACCGCAGATCGCACACTTCATTGAAGATTTGCAGTTGACGCAATGTCATACGCATCAATGACTTACGCATTTTTCAAATACTCTGGGCCGAGACAGTTACCTCAACTATAAGTCTTTGCTTATGCACGACCCAATAATTATTCATTTTTGTTAATCCCCAGCCGGGACTAGTGTGGACCTGCGACCAATTGTTACATCTGGTCACGCATCGGCCTGAACCCAGGCCGTGGGTATCACCGGCTCAAGGGAACCTCCAATTGATAACAAAGATCCTGATCGCCAACCGTGGTGAGATTGCCGTCCGCATCGTGCGCGCTTGCGCCGAGATGGGCATTCGCTCGGTCGCGGTCTACTCCGACGCGGACCGCCATGCGTTGCATGTCAAGCGTGCGGACGAGGCCCACAGCATCGGCGCCGATCCGCTGGCCGGCTACCTCAACCCGCGCAAACTGGTGAACCTGGCGGTGGAAACCGGCTGCGATGCATTACACCCCGGCTACGGTTTTCTCTCGGAAAACGCCGAACTGGCAGACATCTGCGCTGAGCGCGGCATCAAATTCATTGGCCCGTCGGCGGAAGTCATTCGCCGCATGGGCGACAAGACCGAAGCGCGCCGCAGCATGATCAAGGCCGGCGTACCGGTCACGCCGGGCACCGAAGGCAACGTCTCGGGCATCGAAGAAGCGCTGGCCGAAGGTGACCGGATCGGATATCCGGTGATGCTCAAGGCCACATCCGGCGGCGGCGGTCGGGGTATCCGTCGTTGCAACAGCCGCGAAGAACTCGAACAGGCCTTCCCCCGCGTTATCTCCGAAGCCACCAAGGCGTTCGGTTCGGCGGAAGTGTTCCTGGAAAAATGCATCGTCAATCCCAAGCACATCGAAGCGCAGATCCTGGGTGACAGTTTTGGCAACGTGGTGCACCTGTTCGAGCGGGATTGCTCGATCCAGCGCCGTAACCAGAAGCTGATCGAAATTGCCCCGAGCCCGCAACTGACCCCCGAACAGCGCGCCTACATCGGCGACCTGTCGGTGCGCGCGGCCAAGGCCGTGGGCTACGAGAATGCCGGCACCGTGGAGTTCCTGCTCGCCGAAGGCGAGGTGTACTTCATGGAGATGAACACCCGGGTGCAGGTGGAACACACCATCACCGAAGAAATCACCGGTATCGACATCGTGCGTGAGCAGATCCGCATCGCCTCCGGGCTGCCGCTGTCGGTGAAGCAGGAAGACATCCAGCACCGCGGCTTTGCGTTGCAGTTCCGCATCAACGCCGAGGACCCGAAAAACAACTTCCTGCCCAGCTTCGGCAAGATCACCCGTTACTACGCTCCGGGTGGCCCGGGCGTGCGCACCGACACGGCGATCTACACCGGCTACACCATTCCGCCGTTCTACGATTCGATGTGCCTGAAGTTGGTGGTCTGGGCACTGACCTGGGAAGAAGCGATGGACCGAGGCCTGCGAGCGCTGGATGACATGCGCCTGCAAGGGGTCAAGACCACCGCCGCCTATTACCAGGAAATCCTGCGCAATCCGGAATTCCGCAGCGGCCAGTTCAATACCAGCTTCGTTGAAAGCCACCCTGAACTGACCAACTACTCGATCAAGCGCAAACCCGAAGAGCTGGCCCTGGCCATCGCCGCCGCCATTGCCGCCCACGCAGGCCTGTAAGGAATCATGACAATGTCCAAGAAGATCCACGTTACCGACACAATCCTGCGCGACGCCCACCAATCGCTGCTCGCCACCCGGATGCGCACCGAAGACATGCTGCCGATCTGCGACAAGCTCGACAAAGTCGGCTATTGGTCGCTGGAAGTCTGGGGCGGCGCCACCTTCGACGCCTGCGTGCGCTTTCTGAAGGAAGATCCGTGGGAGCGCCTGCGCCAACTGCGTGCCGCGTTGCCCAACACTCGTCTGCAAATGCTCCTGCGCGGCCAGAACCTGCTGGGCTATCGCCATTACAGCGATGACGTGGTCAAGGCGTTCGTCGCCAAGGCGGCGGTCAACGGCATCGATGTGTTCCGTATCTTCGATGCGATGAACGACGTGCGTAACCTGCGGGTCGCCATCGAAGCGGTGAAGGCCGCCGGCAAGCACGCCCAGGGCACCATCGCCTACACCACCAGCCCGGTGCACACCATCGACGCATTCGTAGCCCAGGCCAAGCAGATGGAAGCCATGGGTTGCGATTCTGTGGCAATCAAGGACATGGCCGGCCTGCTGACCCCGTATGCCACTGGCGAACTGGTGAAAGCGCTGAAGAGCGAGCAATCGTTGCCAGTATTCATCCACTCCCACGACACCGCCGGCCTGGCCGCGATGTGCCAGCTCAAGGCCGTCGAAAACGGCGCCGATCACATCGATACCGCAATTTCCAGCTTCGCCTGGGGCACCAGTCATCCAGGCACCGAATCGATGGTCGCCGCCCTCAAGGGCAGCGAGTTCGACACCGGCCTGGACCTGGAACTGCTGCAGGAAATCGGCCTGTATTTCTATGCCGTGCGCAAGAAGTACCACCAGTTCGAAAGCGAGTTCACCGCCGTGGACACCCGCGTCCAGGTCAACCAGGTACCGGGCGGGATGATTTCCAACCTTGCCAACCAGTTGAAAGAGCAGGGCGCGCTGAACCGGATGAACGAAGTGCTGGCGGAAATCCCGCGGGTGCGCGAAGACCTCGGCTTCCCACCGCTGGTGACCCCAACCTCGCAGATCGTCGGCACCCAGGCGTTCTTCAACGTGTTGGCTGGTGAGCGCTACAAGACCATCACCAACGAAGTGAAGCTCTACCTTCAGGGCGGTTACGGCAAGGCGCCCGGCGCGGTGAACGAGAAGCTGCGTCGCCAGGCGATCGGTAGCGAAGATGTCATCGACGTGCGGCCGGCCGATTTGCTCAAGCCGGAAATGACCCGGTTGCGTGGTGAAATCGGTGCCCTGGCCAAGTCCGAAGAGGACGTGCTGACCTACGCAATGTTTCCGGATATTGGCCGCAAGTTCCTTGAAGAGCGTGAAGCCGGCACCTTGACCCCTGAGGTGCTGCTGCCAATTCCAGAGGCTGGCAGCGTCAGCTCCGCCGGCGGCGAAGGCGTGCCGACTGAGTTCGTCATCGACGTTCACGGCGAAACCTACCGCGTCGACATCACCGGTGTGGGCGTCAAGGCCGAAGGCAAGCGCCACTTCTATCTGTCCATCGATGGCATGCCGGAAGAGGTCGTGTTCGAACCGCTCAACGAATTTGTCGGTGGCGGCAGCAGCAAGCGCAAGCAAGCCACTGCGCCGGGCCATGTCAGCACCACCATGCCGGGCAACATCGTCGATGTCCTGGTCAAGGAGGGCGACGTGGTCAAGGCCGGCCAGGCGGTATTGATCACCGAAGCCATGAAGATGGAAACCGAAGTGCAGGCGGCCATCGCCGGCAAGGTCACCGCCATTCATGTGGCCAAGGGCGACCGGGTCAACCCGGGCGAGATCCTGGTCGAAATCGAAGGCTGATTCAAACAGCCTCGATGCAACGTTTTACCTCGGGGGAGCAGGTGCTCCCCTTTTTTTTCGCCTCTCAGAACATCATCTTCCACTGGCCCATCAGCGCACCGTTGCGATTGTCCTGGCCAGTCTCGCCGCTGTAGTTCAGTCCCAGGGTATGACGTGGCGATACGGCCAGGTCCAATCCTGCTTGCAAGAGCAGGCTGTCACGGTCCAGTTCGACTCCTTGGATGATGTACGTATTGCCTCCGTTGGCCAGATGTTGATGGGAGTTGCCCCTGGTATCGCCGTATAGGTGTCTCCAGGCGATATCCAGGCGCGGCGTCAATCGTATGCCTTGGTCAAATACAAAGGGACGGGCGAGGCGCAGGCCCAGGTCGCTGTTGTAGTGTTCCTGGGTTTGGCCGTTGTATTGCAACGCGGCATCACCACCTTTTTCCGCATAGGCGTCGCGTTGGTAGCGTTGGTAACCCACCTGGACATAGGGCTCTATATCGAACTGTCCGACGTCCAAGTGGTAGCCGACCTGTCCGAAGACCTGTTGCGTCGTGGCGTCGTAGTGACCCTTGAGGTGATCCCTGAAACCATTGAACGCGACATGGCGCTTGGTGCTGCCGTCATGGCTGCCATAAACGGCACCCAACCGCAGGGCCACCGGCCCGTCCTGGCGCAAGGCATAGGCACCCACCAGCCAACTGTCGAGTGCCCCGTCGAATTGATAGCTGTCCAGTCGTGTCTGGGTCTTGCTGCCAATGACGCCCAATCGCCAATTGGAGCTGACAGCCCAATCGGTTCCCAGCATCAGGCCTTTGGTCGAATGCTTGAGGGCAAAGTCGCCCCATTCCTTGGCGAGGCTACCGTTGTTGCCGATGGCCTGGACCCAGACTTGGCCGTTGGCATATTTACCGGCAGGGTAATTGCGGTTCATGGCCGAAAGCATGCCGCTGCTGACCGGCGCGACGCTGGTCAGGGTCGCACTGCCCAGGTCCGCGGTGTCGTAGCCGCCTAGTTGGTCGATGGCATCGGCGGCGATGGCCTTGTTAGTACCGAGCAATGCGCTGATTGCGGCGTTGGGTTTGGGGGCAGGCTTAATGGCTGGCACCTTGGTGATGGGCTTGGGTTGGGCGCTGGCACTGGTTTTTGTTGGCTGGGTGGGCCTTGGTGCTGGGTTGTCGGTTTGCGAGCCGGCGGCGGGAGAGGGCGTAACCGCTAAAGTATTGGACAGCTCTGGCTCCGGCTTTTTCAGCGGATAGAGCTGTTCGACTGTGTCCACAAAGTTGCGACCGTTGGAGGAGTTGGCTGCGTCCCCCAGCGGAACTCCGTTGCGCTCAAAGACCAGCCCCACCTGTTTCTCTACGGTGTAGTCAGGTGTCGCTGTGAGAAAGAGGAGTTCATTTTCGATCTTCTCGAACTTCCCCACCACCTTCCCCGCGTCGATCACGATGCGCCTTTTCGTGTCGACGTATTCGCCGGGTACGGTGGGGATTTTCAACGTCGCATTGCCCAACGTCGCGGTACCGCCAACCTTAATCGTGGCGCTGCCTTTCTCCGCGTCGATTCCATAAACCAACGTCGCACTCTTGGAGAACTTGAGGTCGTTGGTAACCGAAGGTGCGCCAATGTCTGGACCGACCTTCATCAAGCCCGTCACATCCAGCGCATCGACCGTCCCGTTACCGCTGAACGTGGCGTTTTTCCCAACGAACACGGGCCCGCCCACGGTACCTTGATTATCGAATATGCCGAGCACGTGCACCGCACCCGCAATCTGACCGGTGTTGGTCAACCTGGCCTTCGAACCGACCAGGCTTGCGCCGTTGAAAGCGCCGTCGTTTGACCATTCGCCTTGCTTGAGATACAGATCCTTGAAGTTGCTTGTTTGACCTATCACCCCTCCCTTGGCGATATCCAATTGCAGAACATTGGTTCCGCCGCCTCCGTCGGTAAGCCCGAAAAGTTCGCCTAGTTTGCTTACAGTCACCAAGTCATTGCTATCACCCAACAACAGTGGAGCTTCCTGGGCTTTGATGACCGGCTCGACGCTTGTATCCGGCGCCGCCGCGAATGCCTTGAGGCGGGCCTGCGCCTGGGCAGTTGTTTCAAACGTGCGGATTTGTTCGGCAACTGGCTGAGCCATCGAAACCTCGGCACAGCCAAGCGCCAAGGCTATAGCCAGCGCGAGATGTTGAGGCAGGAATACGTGTTGGGTAGGCATCGAATGTGACCTCTGATGAAAGAGGTCGCACTTTAGAAATTTCACCCCGGGCGGCGATGCCAGCCATCTTCTCGCCGTGGGCACGATTCGGTGGATGAAGTATGTAGGCCGGTCGTGTTGCGTTCCCGATATCGTCGCGATGGCTGGCGGGACGTGTGGCTTTTCCTTACAGCCTGTTCATACACAAGCCGTCAGCTGCGTTTGAGATAAGCCTTCCCATAATGCCGCTCCATCCGCGCCTGAATCAGCTCCAGTGCAATGGACATCAGCCAATAGATGATCGCTGCCGTCGTCAGCATCTCGATATACCGATAGCTGGAGCGACCATAAGACTGCGCTAAAAACATCACTTCCCAGACCCCCATCACCGAAATCAAAGAGGAATCCTTGAGCATGGAAATGAACTGGTTGGTGGTCGGCGGGATGATGGTGCGCATGGCCTGGGGCAAGGTGACGCGCCAGAAAATCACGGTTTCGCTCAGGCCCAGCGCGAGAGAGGCTTCGCGTTGCCCGTGGGGGACGCCGAGGATGCCGGCGCGGAAGATTTCGCTCAGGTAGGCGCCGTAGTTCAGCGACAATGCGATGATCCCGGCAGCGACAGCGCCGGGAACGACGCCCAGTTGCGGCAGGCCCAGGTAGATCAAGAGGATCTGGATCAACAGCGGCGTGCCGCGAAAGAACGACGCGTAGAAACTGGCGATGCCGAACGCCACCGCGCTGCTGGACAGCCGCGCCAAGGCGGTAATGAAGCCCAGCAAGGACGAAGCGACGATCGAACACAGACACAGGAACAACGTCAGCACCGCACCCTGCAAAAAGCCATTGGGCGCCAGGTGCACGCCCAGCAGGTTCGGCAGTTTGTCGAGGATGATGGAGAACTTCAGGTCGAAGCTCAGGAAGAAACTCGCGAACAGCACCAGCATCGCCGCCCAGGTCAGGTACAGCCGGGTGCGAAAGCCGAAGATTTTTTGCAGGCGTGACTCAGCCACCGAAGGCGGTGGCTGAGGGGGTGGAAAAGAAGTCATTGGGTGATGTCGGCGCCGATCCATTTCTGCGAGAGTTTGCTCAAGGTACCGTCCTGTTTCAACTGGGCAAAGACTTCACGCACCTTGCTGTCCCACTGCGCATCGCCTTTTTCGATGGCCACCGAGTTGGGCTCGGAATACAGCGACGCGCCGGCCAGCTTGAAGCGTTTGTCTTCGGTCAGGCGTGGCTGCGCGGTCACCAGGTTGGTCAGCACTGCATCCAGGCGCACTCCGGCGCCCAGGCCCAGGTCTTGGAACGCTACGTTATCGGTGTCGTACGGGGCGATCTGCACGTCCTCGAACGGATAGCTCAGTTGGGTATCCTCGGCGCCTTCGATCACCAGGTTCTTGTTCAGGTAGCTCTCGTAGCTGGAGGCGCTGGTCAGGCCGACCTTCTTGCCGCTCAGGTCCTTGGCGCCATGAATACGGTCGTCCTTGGCATTGACTACGATGACCGCGGGCGACGCGTAGTACTGCACAGGGAAATCGAACACTTCGGCGCGGGCCTTGCTCGGCGTCATGGAGCAGATGCAGATGTCGTAGCGCCCGCTCCAATGACCGGCCGCGATCACGTCCCAGGACGGCGTTTCCAGACGCAGTTTCACACCCAGTTTCTGTGCCACGGCCTTGGCGACGTCCACGTCAAAACCGTCGAGCTGGTTCTGATCGTTGAGGAACGAGAAGGGCGGATAGCTTTCCATCAGTACGCCGACCAGTTCTTTTTTCTGCTCGATGCGATCCAGCGTGGCGCCGGCGAACGCTTGCGAAGAGGCGGCCAGCAGCGTCAGGCCCAGGGCCAGCAATGGTTGTAATTTCATATGAAGGCCCTGTTAGAAAAATAAGTTGTAGTTCGCTGAATGGTGCGTATTAAATAGTTATAAGAACAACTCCGGTAGTGAGTAATTTTCATAAGCTTATGAGTGAATCGCATATGGGCGCAGCAACAGTCATTCTCGATGGCGGCATGGGCCGTGAATTGCAACGCCGTGGAGCTCCGTTCCGACAGCCCGAGTGGTCGGCGCTGGCCTTGAGCGAAGCGCCCCAGGCCGTGGAGGCCGTGCACGCCGCTTATATCGCCAGCGGTGCCGACGTCATCACCAGCAACAGCTACGCCGTGGTGCCGTTCCATATCGGTGAGGCGCGTTTCGCCGCAGAAGGCCAAGCATTGGCCGCGCTGGCCGGTGAGCTGGCCCAGCGGGCGGTAAAAGCTTCAGGCAAAGCGGTACGGGTAGCCGGGTCGCTGCCGCCCTTGTTCGGTTCCTATCGCCCTGATCTGTTTGACGCCGCCCGTGCGAGTGAGTTGTTATCCCCGCTGGTGACGGGCCTGGCACCTCACGTCGACCTGTGGCTGGCCGAAACCCAGAGCTCGACAACCGAAGCGCGGGCGATTCACGCCGGGCTGCCGAAGGATGGCAAGCCGTTCTGGCTGTCGTTTACCTTGAAAGATGAAGACACCGATGAAGTGCCGCGCCTGCGTTCCGGCGAACCGGTGGCGGACGCTGCGGCGGTCGCGGCTGAACTGGGCGTTGAGACGCTGCTGTTCAACTGCAGCCAGCCTGAAGTGATCGGCGCGGCAATCGATGCGGCGCGGGCAGCTTTCGAGCGGTTGGGAGTGAAGATCCACATCGGCGCCTATGCCAACGCCTTCCCGCCGCAACCGAAGGAGGCGACGGCCAACGACGGGCTCGATCCCCTGCGCGAAGACCTCGATCCGCCGGGCTATCTGCAATGGGCGGCCGACTGGCAGAAGCGTGGCGCGAGCCACCTGGGCGGCTGCTGCGGAATTGGGCCGGAGCACATTGCGGTGCTGGCGCAACAGCTGCGCTGAGTCGTAACGGCCATTGCCTGCAGGCACATTCCCATAGGGCGCAGTGGGAGCGTGCCTGCTCGCGGTCAATGGCGATCAGTCAACCGCATTCGATGACCGACACTCCACCAGGCCACGCACCTGCCCGTCCGCAGCCTGGTTCTCCTCGCTCAACCACCGTTCGAACCCTGCACGGATCACCGGCCATTCTGAATCAAGCATCGAGTACCACGCGGTGTCGCGGTTTTGTCCCTTGACCACCATGTGCTGGCGGAACACGCCCTCGAAGGTGAAGCCCAATCGTTCGGCGGCATACCTGGAACGGGCGTTGTCGTTGTTGCACTTCCATTCGAGACGCCGGTAACCCAAGGCAAAAGACTCCTTGGCGAGCAGGTAAACCGCTTCGGTGCTTTTAGGCGAACGCTGCATCGGGGCGCCGAAGGTCACGTGGCCGATCTCGATCCGACCATGGATTGGCACGATGCTCATCAGGCTGAGAATGCCTTGCACCTCGCCACTGGCGCGGTCGATGACGCTGAAGAAATACGGGTCGATGTTGGCGGCGTGATTGTCCAGCCAGGCGTCGAACGCGTTGCGATCCTTGAACGGCCCATAAGGCAAGTAATCCCAAAGCTTCGGATCTGCGCCAGGCCCTTCGAGCGCCTGCCAGAGGCCATCCGCGTGACGGGCCGGATTGAGTTTTTCCAGGCGGATAAAGCGCCCTTCAATCAGCTGGGTGAAAGGTGCAGGGGCCCCTTTCCAATCGGCGAGTGAAGTCGACATGCTGTGTTCCTTAAAGGGCTTTGCGAAATTGGATGAAGCCTGGCCGCTCGGCGATGCGCTCGTACAGCTGAATGGCCGTGGCATTGGTTTCGTGCGTCAACCAGTGCACCTTGCAGCAACCGTCAGCCTTGGCGGTAGCGTAGACGAACTCGATGAGCCGGCGACCTACACCGGTGCCGCGGCTCTGCTCTGTGACCAGCAGATCCTGCAGATAGCAGGAATTCTCGATGCTCCAGTTCGAGCGGTGGTAGATAAAGTGCACCAGGCCCACCGCCTGATCGCCCAGCCAGGCCAGGGCCGCGTGGGTGGGTTCATGCTCATCGAGTATGCGTTGCCAGGTGCTTTGGCTGACCGCATCCGGCAGTTCGGTGTTGTAGAAGCGCAGGTAGGCTTGCCACAACGGCAGCCAGGCGGCGTGATCGTCGGCGCTGACGAGGCGAATTTCGACTTGGCTCATGTTCACTCCTTGGGCGAGGGTTCAGGCATCAACTGGGCGAGCGCCTGATCCTGTAGGTCAGGGCTGGCGGCGAGTCCGTTGCGTACACCGGCGATGTCCGCCGGGCTGCGGTTCTGGCTGAGCTTGCGCTTGCCTTCCAGGCGCTGGATGGGCAGGGCGAACCCGACGATAGCCTTGAGCATGCTGTCGATGTACTCGGGCGGTGCATCGTCGATTTTCCATGGCTGGCCGCGGCCCGTCTCGTGGCGGTCGGTGAGGGCGCCGACCAGGTTACGCAGGCGATGCGGATCGCTGAATACTTCGGCGCTGCCATAGGCGTGTACGGCCAGGTAATTCCAGGTCGGCACGGCTTTGCCGTGTTCGGCTTTGCTCGGATAGAAGCTCGGGCTGACGTAGCCCTCGGCCCCGGCGAATATCACCAAGGCCTCGGCCCCGGCTTCCAGATCGCGCCATTGCGGATTGGCCCGGGCCATGTGTCCGTGAAGGCTTCCGTTCGGGCCTTGTTGTGTGTCCAGTAACAAGGGCAGATGACTGGCCAGCAGGCCATGTTCACCTTGGGTGACCAAGACGGCCAGGCGACAGTCGCCGATCATCCGGTGGAGTTCGGGCAGGTCTTCGACAGCAAAGGCTTTGGGGTTGTACATGATGATTTCCTTGGCGAATACGAGCATCCTAGGCAGGCTATTGGTCTGTTGTAAGAGCCACTTCCGGCCAATTCGATAGGTCCATTCGTGAGGGCTGTCATGGACAACGCCACGCCACCGCTGTCGTTCAACCCCGCAGGAATCGAACTGGACCGCCGCCAGGGGCTCAGTCGTCAGCTTTATCAAGCCCTGCGCGCCCGCGTACTGGACGGCCGCCTGGCCAGCGGCACCCGCCTGCCGGCCAGCCGTGACCTGGCGGCCTCCTTATCGATCTCGCGAAACAGCGTAGTGCGCGCGTATGACCAGCTCTATGCCGAGGGCTTCATCGAAGGACGGGTCGGTGACGGTACGTATGTCGCCAGGTTGGCCTCGATCACCCTACCGCTGAAAAAGATATCCACAAAATCATCCACAGGCTTTTCAACAGGCTTACCCACAGGGTTATCCACAGACTGGCTCGATTTACCTGTGGGTCCATCCAGTAAAGTCGGTCGCAGTGATGCGTTACACCGCGTCGAGAAACACCACTTGGCCCAGCCACCCAGTGGTCCGCCGCGAGCATTCCGAGTGGGTGTTCCGGCCTATGACTTATTCCCTTTCGACGTCTGGGCCAAGCTGAATGGGGCTTTCTGGCGTAAGCCGGATCTCCAGCAGTTGTGTTATGGCGATTCCCAAGGGGACGCGCGCTTGCGTGGGCTGGTTGCCGCTTACCTGCGCAGTTCGCGAGGGCTGCATTGCACGGCTGAACAAATTGTGATCACCAGTGGCGCGCAACAGGGCATCAGCCTTTGTGCACAGTTGCTCGTGGACCCGGGGGACGTCGTGGCGGTGGAAAATCCTGGCTATCGCGCCGCCGGTCATGCTTTTTCGGTGGCCGGTGCCGAGGTGACAGGGGTCCCGGTTGATGGCGATGGGTTGGATTGCAGCGCGCTTGGCACCTTGAGCAATTGTCGGTTGGCCTATGTCACGCCGTCCCACCAGTACCCGACCGGCGTCGTCATGAGCCTGCCACGCCGGCTGCAACTGCTGGCCTGGGCCGAACGCAACGACGGATGGATCGTCGAGGACGACTACGACGGTGAATACCGTTACAGCGGCGCCCCGCTGGCGCCCTTGGCCGCGCTGGACCGTCAAGGGCGTGTTCTTTATGTCGGTACGTTCGGCAAAGTGGCGTTCCCGGCCTTGCGCCTGGGCTACCTGGTGCTGCCACCTGACCTGGTGGACGCCTTCGCCCGGCGCCGCGCGGTGGATGTGCGTCATTCCGAAGTCAGCACCCAGGCCGTGATGGCCGAGTTCATGGCCGCCGGACATTTTCAGCGGCATATCCGGCGCATGCGCCGGGCCGCCCTGGCTCGGCGGGATGCGTTGCTGGCGGGTTGGCCGAAGGCAGCCGCGGGTGTCGGCGCCATGCCGACGGTCGTGGCCGGCTTGCATGTCACGGTTCCGGTGGACAGCGCCGAGCGCGAAGCAGAACTGATCGCCCAGGCGACAAGCGTAGGCGTCGAGATCAATGGCCTGAGTGGCTATTGGTTGCCCACTACGCTTGCGCCCGTGCGTGCCGGGCTGGTGCTGGGGTTTGCCGCGGTTCCCCCGGTCATGATTGACGCCGCGCTGGCGAGGCTGAAGAAGGCCTGGAATACCTAGCGACTAAGCAGTAGCGCCGGCTCGGGCTACGGTTGCCTCTTCACAAGGAAGACCTGCTTGGCCTGGTCCACGGCAATTTCGCTGCGGTAATGGGCAATGAGTTGGCGCTGGTTGAAATTCCGGGTCGAGAGATTGGCCGTTCCAGCCTCCACTTCCGCCACTGTCCTCAGCCGTGCGGAAATAAACGTGTGGCCAGGGACCCAGCTCGTCGAGTAATGGAAGTCTGCGAACCAGAGCGTCTTGTTGGTTTTACGGTCCTTGATCGCATACCTGTCGAGATAATAATGGTGTGGGTCTTTGGTGCGCTGACGGTTGATCTGCTTGGTGATGGAAATTCGGTTGCGGTCCTTCAGCCAAATGAGGCCACTCATGGTGGGCGGGCTCTGTTTGATAAGGCTCAGCACAGTTTCGAACTCTTGTTCATAGAGTGCGTTCGATGCCTTTTTGAGCTGCGTGCTTAGCGATTGGGCTGCGCGCTTTTCCGGTCCCGGCAGATCGATTGTTTCGTTGGTGGCGGTGCCTTCTGCCTGGTCAAGCGCTTCTTTGATCGCGACGCTTACTTTTTCCATCCTGCTGGCATGTGCCGAGAGGACCATGGCAATACCGGCAGGCGTTCGATCGGGCCGCTCGATGTCCTTCTCAAGTTGCGCATTGAAGGAAGGCAACCCGTCGATCAAGGCTTTGCCTTTTTCAATGCTGGTCGCCAGCGCTGGCACGCTGAGCGGTTCGGTCAGGTTCACGTGCGGCACCCATTCACCGGTTTCCTTGTGATGGAACGTGACGATGAGCGCACCTGTGAGGGGGTTCTTCACATCAACCCAGTCGGTCTCCTCCAATGCCTTCGATAGCCGAGGTTCGCCGCTGACGAGTCCCCAAAAACGCGCCCTGATGAATTTTTTTCTCGGCCTTGGGCGTTGTTCGTAGGGGCTGCCCGAAGTTCGACGGTTGCTGCGCTCATCAAGGGCCTGCGCCAGATGACGTAACGCCCGTGTCCTGGCGTGGCCAATCTGCTTGACCAGCCGAGCGAGCTGTTGGGGTTTGGCGCTGTCCTTGTATTCATTTCCCAAGTACTGAAGATGTTCTTCGATGCCGGTGAATTGTTCGGTCAGGCTACCGAACGCATCGATTTGCTCGTCCAACCGGATCACGCTTCGCTCATTGATGGCGTCACGCAGGCTCTGGAAAGCAACCGTTGCGTTATCGACGGCCCGGTTAATTTCCACCCAGCCTTCGGGCATGGTGCTGACACTTTCCAAAGACAGGCAGAGGTGGCGATACATATCCAGCTGCATGAGCCGAAGATCGTCGCTCTTGTAGACCGGTAGTTTGCGGCGATGCTGCCGGACCGACTCGAAGCCTTCACGTCCGAGCTCCTTGAGCCTGATAAAGCGAGTCTCCAGATAATCCAGGCGTTCGATCATGTCCTCCCCGACTCTGATCATCTTATCGGCCGTATCGACATGTTGCTGTTCAAGCGTTCTGGCACGCGTGGTGTTCATCCCCGTTGCCTCTCGGATGGCTGGGGTGAAACGTTCTTCCAGCGCATCTATCTCGGCGAACGTGAAGTTGATTTGCGCGTTGATGTAACCAAGACTGATCCGAGGATAATCGGGCCTGGATTGAAAAACCGGCCATTCAATCAATATGTCCAACGCTTTCTCATAGTTTTCCCGCTGCGCCTGCAGAGTTGCCAGATAGGCGTCGCGGTTGGCTTCCCTGGAGGGGCCTGCGGCTTCGTTCAATTCTCGTGAACGCGTCGTCAACAGTTTCTGATTCTCGGGTTTTTGTTCTTCGAGCCGGTTCAGCGTGGTCAATAATTCAATACGACGAAGATTCGCATGGGCGACGGCGGCTCGCCTGGCACCCTTGGATCCGCTGCCGCGCAAGCGCAGGCTTGGATCGACATGCCAACGGCCCCGTGTATCGAGTGCCAGCGCCGGACCGTTGCGCACCCCTTTGACGATGGACACGGTGTCTCCCTCAACGGAGGCTTCGAACCATTTGCCCTCCAGTTGTACGTACCAGTGCTGATCTTTTTCGTAGAGGCCTTTGAGCGGTCCCTCGGTTTGGGGCAAGCCAAGGTCTTTTGGCGTTTCGATGCTGAAAGTCGCCAGGAGCCCAGCGTTGTCCCCGGATCTGCCCATCAGGGCGCCACTCGTATGCACGGTATCGTAGTGCTCCTCGGATGGCTCTGTTTTAGCAAGCGGCGCGAGCGTCTCTATGACCAGCTCGGGTTTCGGCAGGCTTGGTGTTGGGGGAAGCATTTTTTCGGGCGCCTCTGTTGGGCGACGGTGTCCGGTATTGGCCGCGCGTTGCATGGCGTAATTGGCGATCCCCAACGCCACATTCAGCAACAGGCCGACGAAGATTTCCCATTTTGCTTCGCCGGAGAGTACTTCGTTGCGCTGCGTCAGCTTTTCAAGGTCGTCCAAAATTTGCCACAACCAAGTCGCGGTACCGGCAGAGGCGCCCAAATAGGGCAATGCCAGGTTGAAAATCAGCCAGCCCGCCTGCTTGAAGGATTCCCAACGGGCTTCGCCATTGGACACTGATTGACGATCGGCGAGTGTGACCAGCGCGTGGGCATTGGCTTTGAACAACATCGGTAGGAAATCCGCTCCCAAGGCTTCATCGCTCAGGCTCACGGGGCCGCTATAGGACAACAACGTCAGAGGGGATACCGCAAACTCCACGACTGCCCAGGGAGACGGGAGATCGCTTGGAAAAACGTACCGGCTATAGGTTTCTCGCACACTATCGGGTAGCCAGGCCAGGACCGATTGGCGCAAGGACGGGGTTTGCCTTATCGCGTAAAGCAGGTTGCTGAACGATGGATATTGAGACAGTTGCGGATCAAGCATCGGTCGATAAAGCAGGCAAGGACCCGCCGCTGGGTTTTGCGGGCCGATGATGAACATATTGGCGACGATATCTTCGCAGAGGCCCAGTTGCAGTTCGGGCACGAAGGCGAGCTTGCGCAGGACAATGGTCTGCCCGTCGACCTTGCGATCCGCTTCCTTGGGTTCCATCAATGCCGCGACATAGCGATAGCCTTGTTCGTCGAGGTTGCCTTGCTCGCGAAGTTTGCTTTCCAGGGCAAGCATGGGCAATTGAATACGCAGTTGTGAGGTGTATAACGCTTCGCGGCGGGTCGACTCGGCGGGATCATCGATGAGCTTTTTCTTGATCAGGTCGGGATAAGCACGACCGAGGTCGATTGTCGTAATCAGCCTTTCAACGTAATCGGGTGTCAGCCATTCAGGGAGGGGGCTCGCGTTGAGGGACTTGACTGATTTATTGCCCGTGGGCAGTCCGATCAGGTTTTGCAGGGCAAGTTCGACGAGGCTGAACCGGGTAGTGTCCACTTTTCCCGGGACAACAAACGTGCCCCACACGACGGGGCTCTGTATTTGTATCTCGATGGTTTCGACATCCAATGTCAGGGCATCGGCATGTTCTGCCTGCATCTTGGTCTTCAAGGCATTCAGCGCATACGCCTTGATGGAGGGGATATCGTCCAGATAGTTTTTTTCAGCCTGCGAGCTGCTGAGCGCCGACAGGTTTTTCATGTATTGGGCGAACAGAATCAGCTCGGAAGTCGATGCTGCTTTCAGCCAGTCGGGGACCTGTTTCTGGAACCAGCTTTCACCAGCTATCTTGTCTTTGCTCAAGCTATTGCTGACAGGTTGCTCGCGCTCAGTGGCATCAGCGGCCTGCGAGGAATCCGGAAAACCAAGAATCCGGACCTGCGCCGCGATGATCGCACAGGCCTTGCTATCGAAGACGTTCGCATTGGGCTCGTAGAGTCGCCAACGAATTTTCTCGTGACGGCCCAAGATGCCAAGGTGAGAGGGGAGAGACTCCCCGAGTGCTTGCCGTGAGGTGAATTTTTCGTAGCCATGAAGCAGTGAGTGGACAAGGATGACTTCCTTGTTTTCAATCAAGCCAATCATTACCACAGCGGAGTTTTCGTCCACGGCTTTAACCGTATCGCCGTCTATTTCCTTAATGTCGATCAGGTAAGCATGGGTGCCATTAAGGTCCTTGCGGTCCTTTGGGTCTGGATGAAGAAAGAGCTTCCTGGCCATTTCGCATTCCGTCGTGGTCCAGCCCTCGACGTGCTCCACATCCCAAAATTTGCGCAACGTGCTGGAAAGCTCGTGCCAGCGCGCGCCGTATGTGCCGAAGGGAACATTCCAATAAGCCAATTGTTGTTCCTGAGTCGCCGGCGCCATGGCTGGCGCCAGTTCGTTCATCAAGCGTCCGATCTGACTGATACGCACCGGTAGATGTATGACTGGCTTGGTAATCGGAAGCCGAGCCAGGAAATGAAGTCCTTCGATCAGCAGCGTCGACTCGTTCAAGCCGACCTGGGCGGCCAGCATGTCGCTGAGCGTTATGTAGAAAGTCGGAAGCGCTACGATTTCGTCATCGACAATCTGCCAGCCCGGTTTGCCGATGACCGTGGTATGGGGGTCAAGGTCCAGCGTGGGATAAAGCACCTTAAGGGCGTCCGCCAAAAGTACGGAGGCGACTTCTGCATAAGAGGGGCCTGCAAGCAGCTGGTTTTCTAAGGCGCCCCTGATACTGGCGTCGGATTTAGCATCTGTATTGCTGACTTCGAGTGGCATCTGGTGTTCCTGTCTGGCGGTTCATGGCAAACCCGAAGTCCATTCTCCGGATTCGCCATGCTAGAAATGCTCACGACAGGGAGGGTGGTATATATGTATACCGCCTTGCTGATCTTTCCTTATGTACCCGATTTGATCTTCGTCCAGGCCCGGGTCCGTGCGCGCTCGGCGTCCCTCGGCAAGGGTTGCAGCGTATAAAGCGTGGCCATCGCCGCTTCCGTCGGGTACAGGTTGGGGTTGCCGCGGATCGCCGGATCAACCATTTCGGTGGCGTCCTTGTTCGGGTTCGGATAACCGACGAAATCACTGACCGGCGCAATCACTTGCGGCTGGAGCAAGTAGTTGATGAAGGTGTAGGCGTCGTCCGGGTTCTTCGCACCCTTGGGGATGGCGAGCATGTCGAACCAGATCGGCGCGCCTTCCTTGGGCAGGCGCATGTCCACGGTCACGCCATTCTTGGCTTCCTTGGCGCGGTTGGCCGCCTGGGAAAAACTGCCGGAATAACCGACGGCCACGCAGATGTCGCCATTGGCGATGTCGGCCATGTATTTGGACGAGTGGAAATAGGTGATGTAGGGCCGGATTTTCAGTAGCAGCGCTTCGGCCTTGGCATAGTCCGCCGGCTTCTTGCTGTTGGGGTCCAGGCCCAGGTGCTGCAAGGCCAGGGGCAGGATTTCCGACGGCGAGTCGAGCAGCGCGACGCCGCACTGCTTGAGCTTGCTGATGTTTTCTTCCTTGAAGATCAGGTCCCAACTGTCCACCGGCGCGTTGTCGCCAAGGGCGGCCTTGACCTTGTCCGGGTTGAAGCCGATCAGGATAGTGCCGTACATGTAGGGCACCGCAAATTTGTTGCCCGGGTCGTTGGCTTCGATCAGCTTCATCAGCTTGGGATCGAGGTGATTCCAGTTCGGCAGCTTGCTGCGGTCCAGGGGCTGGAACACCCCGGCTTCGATCTGCTTGGCCAGGAACACGTTGGACGGCACCACCACGTCATAGCCGGAATTTCCCGTCAGCAACTTGGCCTCCAGGGCCTCATTGGTATCAAAGATGTCATAGACCAGCTTGACCTGGCTGTTCTGCGCCTTGAAATCGTCCAGGGCCTTGGGCGTGATGTAGTCGAACCAGTTGTAGACGCGCAGCGTGCGCTCCTCGGCCTGGACAGCGCCGCAAAGCAGCGCGGCGCACAGGGCCGGGGCCATCAGATGCTTGAGTCTGTTCATGCTGTTGTTCCTCATTGGGCGCTTTGGAAACCTTCAAGGACGTTCACGGCATTGATGCCGATTTCTGCCACCGCGTAGCCGCCTTCCATCACGAACAAGGTCGGCTTGCCGAGGGCGGCGATGCGCTTGCCCATCGACAGGTAGTCCGGGCTGTCGAGCTTGAATTGCGAGATCGGGTCGTCCTTGAACGTGTCCACGCCCAGGGACACCACGATGACATCGGCGTCGTAGCGTTGGACTTCGCCGCAGGCTTGCTCCAGGGCAGCGCTCCAGGTGTCCCAACCTGAGCCGGCCGGCAAAGGGTAGTTGAAGTTGAAACCCGCGCCGGCGCCTTCGCCGCGCTCATCTTCATAGCCCAGGAAGAATGGAAACTCCGCCTCCGGGTGGCCGTGGATCGAGGCGAACAGCACGTCGCTGCGCTCGTAGAAAATCGATTGGGTGCCGTTGCCGTGGTGGTAATCCACGTCGAGGATGGCGACCTTTTTATGGCCTTGGTCGAGAAACGCCTGGGCGGCGATGGCGGCGTTGTTGAGGTAGCAATAACCGCCCATCAAGTCCCCGGCGGCGTGGTGCCCCGGCGGGCGGCACAACGCAAAGGCACTTCGCGCACCGCGTTGAATCTCGGCCTGGGCGGTGAGGGCAACCTGGGCTGCGCTATACGCCGCTTGCCAAGTGCCGGCGGTAATCGGCGCACCGCCGTCGAAGCTGTAATAGCCGAGTTGGCCGTGCAGGCTGGTCGGGATCACCGTGCGCAGGGTTCGGGCCGGCCAGGTGTAGGGCAGCAGGTCACCGTCGCGGTTGAACTCGGTCCAACGCTCCCAGGCGCCTTTGAAAAATTCCAGGTACGCCGGGCTGTGGATACGCTGGATCGGCACCAGGCCAAAATCCTGCGGCGCCTCCACCGGCCCCAACGCCCGAGCCTTGACCCGCTCCAGCACGTGGTCGGCTCGGGAGGGCATCTCGAAACAGGGCATCAGTTGCCCGTCCATCAATTCGCAGCGTCCGTGGTGCAGGTGGTGATCGTCCGAGTAGATCGTCAGCATTCTTGTTCTCCGCAGGGCTGATTCGCTGGGACACAGTCTTGCGGCGCGCGCGGTCTTGGAGAACGGCAGGAAAGGCCAAAAGGGGATCGAAATGGCCAAAAGCTTTGACCGTAAATCGCCCCTTGTTGGCGCGGGTGTGCGCTGGTTCGGGGCGTGCGTCCACGGCTACCCGAGAATCCCGTGGCGAGGGAGCTTGCTCC
>NZ_JAOSHO010000430.1 GCF_025917275.1 Pseudomonas agronomica
TCAGCGCCAGTTGGCCGATCGCCTGGCGGGATGAGCGTTCGCCCATGCCGATCAAGACCACGCCGTTACCGATCGGCATCACGTCGCCGCCTTCGAGGGTGGCATTGCCGTGGTCGTGGTCCGGGTCGCCGTACCAGATCTGGAAATCGGCGTGGGTGAACTCCGGGTGGAATTTGTAGATGGCGGTGGTCAGCAGGGTTTCCTGGCGTCGCGCCGGCCAGTACATCGGGTTCAGCGTCACGCCGCCGTAGATCCAGCACGTGGTGTCGCGAGTGAACTGGGTGTTGGGCAGCGGCGGCAGGATGAAACTGGAGTGCCCGAGGAAGTCGCGGAACATCTGGATGGTCTTGCCGCCGAAGCTGTCCGGCAGGTCATCGGCCGAGACGCCGCCGATCAGGTATTCGGCGATATGGCGCGGCTCCAGGCTGCGCAGCCATGCGCTCACTTCATGCGCCAGGCCCAGGCCCACGGCGTTGGCCGTGACCTTGCGATGCAGAATCCAATCCAGCGCCTCGGGAATGGCGACAATGTCGGTCAGCAGGTTGTGCATCTCCAGGACGTCGATCCCGCGTTCGCGCATCTTGGTGACGAAATCGAAGTGGTCGCGCTTGGCCTGGTTGACCCACAGCACATCGTCGAACAGCAGCTCGTCGCAATTGTTCGGCGTCAGCCGCTGGTGGGCCAGGCCGGGTGAACAGACCATGACTTTGCGCAATTTGCCGGCTTCGGAGTGGACGCCGTACTTCACTTTTTCCGTGGTCATTACACATCCTCCAGATAAAACAGTTGACCGGTCAGAGGGTCAGGAAACCCGCGTAGAGCCCGTACGCAGCCACCAGGGCTCCGACGACCACGGCGGCGAAAATCAGCTTCTCGACCGAGGTGAAAACCGGCTTGCCCAGTTCATGCTTGGCCTTGGCGAACAGGATCGCGCCGGGGGCGTAGAGCAGGGCGGAAAGCAGCAGGTATTTGATTCCGCCGGCGTACAACAGCCACATCGCATAGATCAGGGCGATGGCGCCGATGAGCAGGTCCTTGCGGCGTTCGGCCAGGGCGTTCTGATAGGTCTCGCCGCGTACCGCCAACAGCACCGCGTAGGCGGCCGACCACAGATACGGCACGAGGATCATCGAAGTGGCGAGGTAGATCAGCGACAGGTAGGTGCTGGCGGAAAACAGGGTGATGACCAGGAACAGCTGGACCATCGCGTTGGTCAGCCACAGGGCGTTGGCCGGCACATGGTTGGCGTTCTCCCGCCGCAGGAACGCGGGCATGGTGTGGTCCTTGGCGGCGGCGAACATGATCTCGGCGCACAACAGGACCCAGGACAGCAGGGCGCCGAGCAGCGAGATGATCAGGCCAACGCTGATCAACACCGCGCCCCAGTGACCGACCACGTGCTCCAGCACGGCGGCCATGGATGGGTTCTGCAGCTTGGCCAGTTCCGGCTGGGTCATGATCCCCAGGGACAGCACGTTCACCAGCACCAGGAACAACAGCACCGTGATGAAACCGATGACGGTGGCCTTGCCGACGTCGCTGCGTTTCTCGGCGCGGGCGGAAAAAATACTCGCGCCCTCGATGCCGATGAACACCCACACGGTGACCAGCATCATGTGTCGCACCTGATCCATCACGCTGCCCAAATCAGGGTTCTGCAGGCCCCAGATGTCAGCGGTGAAAATCTCCAGCTTGAAGGCGAATACCGCGATCAGCACGAATAGCAACAGTGGCACGATCTTGGCGACGGTGGTCACCAGGTTGATGAAGGCGGCTTCCTTGATGCCACGCAGGACCAGGAAATGCACGGCCCAGAGCAGCACCGAGGCGCCGATCACCGCCGCGACGGTGTTGCCCTCGCCAAAGATCGGGAAGAAGTAGCCCAGGGTGCTGAACAGCAACACGAAGTAGCCAACGTTGCCCAGCCAGGCGCTGATCCAGTAGCCCCAGGCCGATGAGAAGCCCATGTAGTCGCCGAACCCGGCCTTGGCGTAGGCATACACGCCGCCGTCCAGGTTGGGTTTACGGTTGGCGAGCGTCTGGAAAACAAAGGCGAGGGTCAGCATGCCCACTGCGGTAATGGCCCAGCCGATCAACACGGCACCGACGTCGGCGCTGGCGGCCATGTTCTGTGGCAGGGAAAAGATCCCGCCGCCGATCATCGATCCCACTACCAGCGCGACCAGCGCACCCAGTCGTAGTTTTCCAGGGGTATCGGACATTGCATGACTCCCATGCGGGGGAAGAGAGTCAACAGCCTATGTCGATTGGGAGAAGCGGCAGCTGATCCAGGTCAGTTCCGGCGCAAAGGGGGTAGGACGCAAAACCTGTGGGAGCGAGCCTGCTCCGGGCGGCGATCCGACGAAGGCGCTGTGTCAGCCAGCATCGACGTATCTGATATATCGCCATCGCGAGCAAGCTCGCTCCCACAGTTTTCGTGTCAACCAAATCCCCTGTGGGAGCGAGCTTGCTCGCGATGGCGATCGGGCGGTCACCACTGAGCCCGATGAGCCCCCAATTCGGCGGCCGGCAATGCCCATTGCAGCGGCGTTCCGGTGATCTTCAGCGGCACCTGCAAACGATGCGCCGGGCCCCACGGCGTCTGTTCCACCAGCAGCCCCTGGTCAGCCTCGTCTTCAGGGCGCAACGCAACCTGAGTGCCAGCGCCGCCGTCGATCAACAGCTTCGCCGTGCGCGCCAGCGACAGGCGTGCCGAGCCGCCATGGCTGGTGGCCAAGCGGCGGGAGACCAACACAATCGCGCTGGCCGCCATCAGGTAACCCGTCCCATGGTCCAGGGCCTGGACCGGCAGCGGCGTCGGCTTGTCGGCGTGTTTCCAGGCCATGCCTGCCTCGGCGATGCCGCTACTCATCTGCACCAGGCTGTCGAAGCCGCGGCGGTGTTGCCAGGGGCCGCTCCAGCCGTAGGCGTTGAGGCAGACGTCGATCAGGCCGGGGGCCAATCGTTGGCGCTGCGTGGCACCATAGCCCTGGCGTTCCAGTGCGTCGGCGCGGTAGCCGTGTAGCAGGATGTCGGCCTCTTTGAGCAACGCCTCGAACGTTGCGCGGTCGGCGGGTTGCTGCAAGTCGAGGCGGGCGCAACGTTTGCCGAGGGTGACTTCCGGCACCACGCCGGGTTCGTTCCAGGTTGGCGGGTCGATGCGCAGTACATCGGCGCCCAGGCCGGCAAGAAAACGGCTGGCAATCGGGCCGGCCAGCACGCGGGTCAGGTCCAGCACCTTGAGGCCCGCCAGGGGTTGGGCGACGGAGCCGAGCCAGGGTCTGGCCGGGCCGTCCGGGATGTCATCCAGATGGACGAGTGGCTCGGCATTGACCGCCATGCCTTGGGGATGAGCTTGCCACGCCTGCCAAGAGCGCATCTGTGCGGCGCAACCACCGGCGTCGACCACGGCTTGCTCCAGTTCGGCCTTGTTCCAACGGATCACTTTGCTGGCCATGTCGGCGCGGTCGGCGCAGGCCCCGAGGACCGTTTCCGCCGCCTGGCGATGATGCGGCGCGTTGGTGTGCAGGCGGATCCAGCCGTCGGCGGTGGCATAGTCGCCGGCCACGGCGTCCCACATCGGCGGTACGCTCCAGCCGATGGGGCGCAAGGAGGTGGAAAACCAGAACGAGGCCAGGCGCTGGTCGACTTCAAGCGTCGGCAGGCGACCGGTTTGCTGGTGGATGAGCGCGGCGACCGCTTGACCGGCCACACCGATGCTCGCGCTGGCCAGTTCCGTGACCGCGAAGGCCGAGGGCAGGGCGCCTTCGCCTGTGAAGGGGATCGGTGTCGTGGGCAAACCGATGGCGGTCTGCATGGATGTGAGTAGGTCTGACATTTGGAAGCCCTCCTGAACCAGAGAGCGAGCATAGATCAAACGAACATCGGGGGTCGCTACGCGCCCCAGCGGGAGCAAGCTCCCTCGCCACGGTGTTCCGGGCGCGACCAGATCCAGAGATTGCCCAGGCCCATGCCCGCGAGCGCGAGGTAAACCGGCCAGCGGTGATCGAGCACCAGCAGCATCAACCCTGCGCAGCACAGCATGCTGGCCGTTGCCGCAATCTTGGCACGGCGCGGGATGACCTTGCCGTTGCGCCAGTTGTGCAGCATCGGTCCGAACAAACGATGGCCCTCCAACCAGGCGCTCAGGCGCGGGGAACTGCGGGTCGCGGCCCAGGCGGCGAGCAGGATGAATTCAGTGGTCGGCAAGCCGGGCACGACGAGGGCCACCAGGCCGATGGCCAGGCTGGCGTAGGCGAGGAGGGCGAAGAGCAGTTGGGTGAGTTTGGAGGGTGTGCGGCTCATGTATTTCTATCCGATATCCACTTTCCCT
>NZ_JAOSHO010000431.1 GCF_025917275.1 Pseudomonas agronomica
ATCGCGAGCAAGCTCGCTCCCACAAGGTCTAGTAACCGACCAAGTAACCGACCAAAAATGCCCGCATCTTTCGATGCGGGCATTTTTTTCTTCTCAGGAACAGCGTCTCGCTAATACTCACTGATCATCAAAATACCGCTCATGCCAGTCCACCAGCGGCTGCGGCGAGTTGAGTTTCTGGCCGTAGATGACCGAATAGGACAGCACGTTCTGCACGTACTGGCGGGTTTCGTCGAAGGGAATGCTTTCGACCCAGACATCGAAGCTCAGATGGTCCGCGCCGCGCAACCATTGGCGCACGCGGCCAGGCCCGGCGTTATACGCGGCGGAGGCGAGGACGCGGTTACCGTTGAATTGACTGTGAACCTGGCTCAGGTAGGCCGCGCCAAGCTGGATGTTCTTGTCCGGGTTGAGCACTTGCTGGGGCGATGCCAGGGGGATGTTGAACTTGCGTGCGGTCTCCTTGGCGGTGCCGGGCATCAATTGCATGAGGCCGCTGGCACCGACACCGGAGCGGGCGTCGTCCATGAAAGCGCTTTCCTGCCGGGTGATGGCGAACGCCCAGCTCGGATGCAAGCCGCGGATCTTGGCTTCGCGCACCAGCGTGTCGCGGTGGGCCATCGGGAAGCGGATGTCCAGGTCGTCCCAATACTTGGCCTGGCTGATGGTGCGGATGGCCGGGAAATACCATTTCAAATCGTAGGCCAGTTTTGCCTGGGCGACCATTTCGTCCCGGTTGAAATGCCGGCTGACGTGATACCACTCGCGACGCCCATCGACGATGTCGCCCCGGGCGTGAAACTCCAGCGCTCGGCGGACGCCTGGCGTATTGCGCACCTTGTTGATCAGCGCCTGGCTCATGACCAGCGGCTTGTTGGTCAGTGAATAGGGTGACTGGGAGCGGTCGGCGGCCAGGAACCCATAGAAGTCCCGTTCGCGGGCCAAGTGCTTGTAGAGCGTCAGCGCTTCGGGGTTCTGCGGCTGCGCCAGTTCCAGGCTGCGGGCCTGCCAGTAGCGCCAGCGATTGGTACTGGCCAGCGATTCGGGCAGGCGACGGGTCAGTTGATAGGCATCGTCCCAGCGGGCCAGGCGCAACAAGAGGCGCAAGCGCCATTCCGACACGGTGTCGTCCCGCAGTTCCGGGTCGTATTGGGTCATGACGTCCAGGGCGCGACTGTCGAAGCGCTTGGCCAGGGTCAGGCCGATTTCCCGAGCGATGGCGACTTTCTCGTCCCGGGAGAAGCGCATGGTGCTGGCGTAGCCGTCCAGCAGCGTCATGGCTTTTTCCGGATCCTGGCGCGCCAGGCGACGCAGGCCGAGGCTGACGATGTCGGACATCGGCTCATCGGCGGGCGTGAAGCGAGAAGGCTGGTTGAGCAACTCGGGCTTCTGCGCGACGTCGACCAGCAGTTTGCCGCGAGGGGCCAGGGTGGTCAGGCCGCTGACCAGACTGTTGGCCAAGGGGTAATTGCGCGCCTGGGCGGCCAGCTTGGTTCGCTCCCAACGTTTCTGCTCGGTCAGTTGGCCTTGGGCCGCCCACACGCCAAACAGCGCATCGCAGGTGGCGGGCTGGGATTTGCCGCTGAGCCAGAGTTTTTCCGTGTTGGCGTAGCCTTCGGCCTTCTGCCCGTGCTCGAGCTGGTACTGGGCGTTGAGGCAGTCCAGTTCGGTGAAGTTGAGCTTGGGGTCGTAGTATTTGACGAAGGTCGCCCAGTCGCCACGCTCGGCCAGCCAGCGCAACCAGCGCAGCTTCATCCAGTTGGCCTGGGGCAGGTCGCCATGCTCGGCGAGGAATTTCTCGATTTCGGGATTGCTCGCGCTCTTGAGGCGAGCAGTCAGTTCGTCATAGGCCAGGTACGGCTCCAGCGGATAATCGTGCAGGGCCTGGCTGTAGCGAAAATACGGGCCTGTATCACCCTTGGCCAAGGCACGCTTGGCTTCATCGTAGTACTGACGCTGGGTGGAGATATCCACCGCCTGGGCGGTTTGAACGGCAGTGGCACACACAAACAAACAAGATAAGACACTAAAAAGGCGACTGCGCATGATACGTCCGGGCAGAAAAAACATGACAAGCCCAAGGGGAAACCGAGGGTAACTGGCTGTAGCTTAGCCTTTTGCCAGCAACCGGCGAAAGCTTTGCGGGGCCGTTGGCAAAAGTTCGCAACATTTGGTGTGCAGAGTGCTTGGGCGACGAAATTGACGGACCTTTGAGGTCTCTTCTCAGGTAGAATGCGCGCCCGGTTTTTGGAGAAGCTCATGACCCTGCTCAAATTCAGCGATGTGTCCCTTGCTTTCGGCGCGATGCCGTTGTTGGACAAGGTGTCCTGGCAGATCGCCCGTGGAGAGCGGGTGTGCATCATCGGCCGCAACGGCACTGGCAAGTCCAGCATGATGAAGCTGGTCAAGGGCGACCAGAAGCCCGATGACGGTTCTGTCTGGCGCGCGCCCGGGCTGAAAATCGGCGAATTGCCCCAGGAACTGCCGGTGGCCGACGAGCGGACCGTGTTCGACGTGGTCGCCGAAGGCCTGGATGGCGTTGGCGCGTTGTTGGCCGAATATCATCACCTGAGCCAGAATATCGTCACCGATGCCGACCTGGACAAATTGATGCATGTCCAGCACGACCTCGAAGCCCGCGATGGCTGGCGCCTGCAGCAATTGGTCGACAGCACGCTGAGCCGTTTGCAACTGCCTGCCGACAAGACCCTGGCGGAGCTGTCCGGTGGCTGGCGTCGTCGCGTCCTGCTGGCGCAGGCCCTGGTGTCCGAGCCGGATCTTTTGCTGCTCGACGAACCGACCAACCACCTGGACATCGGCGCCATCGCCTGGCTTGAAGAAGCCTTGAAAGACTTCCAGGGGGCGGTGCTGTTCATCACCCACGACCGTTCCTTCCTGCAGAACCTGGCAACCCGCATCCTCGAACTGGATCGTGGCGGCCTGATCGACTGGAACGGCGACTACGCCAGTTTCCTGGTGCACAAGGAAGCGGCGCTGGCAGCGGAAGAAACCGCCAATGCGTTGTTCGACAAGCGCCTGGCCCAGGAAGAAGTCTGGATCCGCCAGGGCATCAAGGCCCGACGCACCCGCAACGAAGGTCGCGTGCGTGCCCTCAAGGCTCTGCGCGTCGAGCGCAGTGAACGTCGTGAGCGCACCGGCAAGGCCAATATCCAGTTGGAAACGGCAGATAAATCCGGCAAGCAGGTCATGGTGCTGGAGAACGTCAGCTTCGCTCACCCGGACGGCCCGTTCCTGATCAAGGACTTCTCCATGGTCCTGCAGCGCGGCGACCGGATCGGCTTGCTCGGTGCCAACGGTACCGGCAAGACCACGTTGCTCAAGCTGATGCTTGGCGGCCTGGTGCCGACCAGCGGCAAAGTGGAAGAGGGGACGAAGATCGACGTCGCCTATTTTGACCAGTTGCGCCATCAGTTGGACCTGGAAAAAACCGTGATCGACAACGTGGCCGAAGGCCGCGACTTCATCGAGATCGACGGCCAGAGCCGCCACGTATTGAGTTATCTCGGCGATTTCCTGTTCAGCCCCCAGCGTGCCCGTACGCCGGTCAAGGCGCTGTCGGGTGGTGAGCGCGCCCGTCTGTTGCTGGCCAAGCTGTTCAGCAAGCCAGCGAACCTGCTGGTACTCGACGAACCGACCAACGACCTAGACGTGGAAACCCTCGAGCTGCTGGAGGAGGTGCTGTTGACCTTCAACGGCACCGTGCTGATGGTCAGTCACGACCGGGCATTCCTCGACAACGTGGTCACCAGCACCCTGGTGTTCGAAGGTGAAGGGCTGGTTCGCGAATATGTCGGCGGCTATCAGGATTGGCTGCGCCAGGGCGGCTCGCCGCGCCTGCTGGGCGTGACGGAGAGCAAGTCGGGCAAGGCCGACCTGAATTCGGCGGTCGTCAAGGCCGAGCCGGCGCCGGTTGCCGCCGCCGCGCCGGCCCCGGCGAAGAAAAAGCTTAGCTACAAGCTGCAACGTGAGCTCGAAGCCCTGCCAGGCGATATCGACGCGAAGGAGCAGCAGATTGCCGCGGTGGAGGCCGAGATGGCTGACGCCGGCTTCTACCAACGCCCAGCGGCCGAGACCGCCAAGGTGATAGCGCATCTGGAGCAGCTGCAGGCTGAGCTGGATGTGTTGGTCGAGCGTTGGGCTGAGTTGGACGCATGATCCATTGTTGAGAAGATTCCCGGCATTCAGCAATGAGCGCCGGGATTTTTGTTTGTAACGCAATCCTTTGTGGGAGCGAGCTTGCTCGCGAT
>NZ_JAOSHO010000432.1 GCF_025917275.1 Pseudomonas agronomica
CGGCCAATCGGCGATCATCGCACCGAAGCTGCCCTTTTCATGGGCCACATCCAGCACCAACTGCGCGTTGCGTGGCACGCTCTTGAGCTTGCCCAGGTGGCGAATGATGCGCGTGTCCTGCATCAGGCGCTCCAGGTGCTCGGCGCTCATCAGCACGACTTTTTCCGGATCGAACTTGAAAAACACCTCTTCGAACGCCGGCCACTTGGCGTCCACCAGGCTGTGCTTGAGCCCGGCGCGGAAGACCCGCAGGGCCATGGTCGAGAGGTAGCGGTCGTCGCTGATCTTGCGCAGTTGCGCCGGGGTCTTTGGCACAGGGAGGCGGGCTTCCAGTTCAGCCACCGAACCGAAGCGGTTCAGACAATACTCGTGCAGCCACTTGTAATCGCGCATGCCTTCTCCTAGGGATTAAAACAAAAACGGCGCTTTCAAGCGCCGTGAATAGTGTCGCTGCGACCGTCAGAGATTCACCACATTGACGAACCGCGGCGTGGCGTTTTCGTCGATGCGCAGGTTGGTGAAGTCGAACAGGTTGCGGTCCGCCAGTTGCGACGGGATGACGTTCTGCAAGCCACGGAAAATGCTCTCGGTACGACCCGGGGTCTTGCGTTCCCATTCCTGAAGCATCTCCTTGACCACCTGGCGCTGCAGGTTTTCCTGGGAGCCGCACAGGTTGCAGGGGATGATCGGGAATTGCTTGAAATCCGAATAGGCCTGGATGTCCTTCTCGTTGCAATAGGCCAACGGGCGAATCACCACGTTGCGCCCGTCATCGGCGCGCAGCTTGGGTGGCATGGCCTTGAGCGAGCCGTTGTAGAACATGTTCAGGAAAAACGTCTCGACGATGTCGTCGCGGTGATGACCCAGGGCCATCTTGGTCGCACCGATCTCATCGGCGAAGGTGTAGAGCGTTCCACGGCGCAGGCGTGAGCACAGCGAGCAGGTGGTCTTGCCCTCGGGAATCAGTTCCTTGACCACCGAATAGGTGTCCTTCTCGACGATGTGGTATTCCACGCCCAACGACTCGAGATAGGCCGGCAGCACATGCTCGGGGAACCCGGGCTGCTTCTGGTCCATGTTCACCGCAACGATGTCGAACTTGATCGGGGCAACCTTCTGCAAATGCATCAGCACGTCGAGCAAGGTGTAGCTGTCCTTGCCGCCGGACAGGCAGACCATGACCTTGTCGCCATCCTCGATCATGTTGTAGTCGGCGACCGCCTCACCGGCCAGGCGGCGTAGGCGCTTTTGCAGTTTGTTCTGGTTGACCGTAAGAGTGCCCATGACGCGAAATCCGTGAGGTGTGACGAAAGGCCGGCATTTTAGCTTTTCAAGCAGCTGCAAGCTACAAGCCACAAGCTGCAAGCCAAGCGCGGTGCTTCTTCTTGCAGCTTGCCGCTTGAGGCTTTTCGCTATCAGCCGTCTCGCCTACAGCGCGATTTGCTCTAAGCACCCTATCCCCCTGACGGCCACTCCTTCCTATACTGCGGCATAAGGTCGCACACACTTACAGACCTTAACTTACCCGGCCACTTGGCCCGTAGGCGCTCCGTTGGGGGGCGATGGCAATAACAAAGGAGTGACTGACTATGATCCATCATGTCGTGGGGCTCTTTACCCACCCTGATCAAGAATGGAAAGAAATCCGTGGCGATCAGGAGGAAAGCATCAGCCACATGTACCTCACCCACACGTTGATCCTGGCGGCCATTCCGGCCGTATCGGCGTTCATCGGTACCACGCAGGTGGGATGGGTCATCGGCAATCGTCCACCGGTGATGCTCACCCAGGAAAGCGCGCTGTGGATGACCATCATGTCCTACCTGGCCATGTTGGGCGGCGTGGCGGTGATGGGTGCGTTCATTCACTGGATGGCCCGCACCTATGACGCCAGCCCGAGCCTGGCCCGGTGTGTCGCGTTTGCTACCTACACCGCAACCCCGTTGTTCATTGGTGGCCTGGCGGCGCTCTATCCGCACATGTGGCTGGGGATGATCGTCGGCACCGCGGCGATCTGCTACACCGTCTACCTGTTGTACGTGGGCCTGCCGACGTTCATGAACATTCCCCAGGACGAAGGCTTCCTGTTTTCCAGTTCGGTGCTTGCCGTCGGCCTGGTGGTGCTGGTGGCCATCATGGCGTTCACGGTGATTGTCTGGGGGCTGGGCGTTGGTCCGGTCTATACCAATTGAAGGATTGAGGCTCTCCAACAAAAAACGATCTGCCACCACAGGCCGCCGCAAGGCGGCCTTCCGCTGTCTCTGGATCTGCCTGCCGGGACGACCGCTGGGCGCCTGGGCGATTCGCAACGGCCAGCGCTTGCGGCATACTCGCCTTTCTGGAGACCCGTAAAGCATGCTCGAGCAACTCAATATCCGCGTCGAAGAGTGTTACCAACAAGCCGAATCCTTTTTCAAACGTCCTTTCAAACGCCCGGTGGTCAGCCTCAAGTTGCGCGGCCAGAAAGCCGGCGTCGCGCATTTGCATGAAAACCTGCTGCGCTTCAACCCACAGCTGTACCAGGAAAACGCCGAAGACTTCCTCAAGCAGACGGTTGCCCACGAAGTGGCGCACCTGATTGCCCATCAGTTGTTCGGCGACCGCATCCAGGCCCATGGCGAGGAATGGCAACTGATCATGCGTGGGGTCTACGAACTGCCGCCCAACCGTTGCCACACCTACGAGATCAAGCGCCGCACCGCGACCCGCTACATTTATAAATGCCCGTGCGACGGCAGCGATTTCCCGTTCACGGCCCAGCGCCACCGCCTGGTGCGTCAGGGGCGGCGGTATTTGTGCCGCAGTTGTCGCAATACTTTGGTGTTCAGTGGGGAGACGCGGGTCGAATAGCAGGTTTTGTGGTGCCTGGGCTGGCCTCATCGCGAGCAGGCTCGCTCCCACAGGGGGCTAGTGAACGCCGCAGACCCAATGTGGGAGCGAGCTTGCTCGCGATGGCGGCTTGACAGACGCTACAAAACCACCCCGTGCTTACGCAACGCTTCGATCCGCTCAGCACTGAACCCCAACGCCCCCAACACTTCGTTCGTATGCTCCCCCAGCCTCGCGCCGATATGCCGCGGCTCGGGCAGCCCTTCGGAAAACTTCAACGGACAGGCCATCTGCGTCTGGCTCGATCCATCGCCACGGGGCACTTGGGTGACCAGCTCCCGAGCGTTCAACTGAGGATGCTCAAGCGCCTCGTCCAGCCCCAGTACAGGCTCGACGCAGGCATCGACCTTGGCAAATATCGCGCAAAGCTCGGCGAAATCGTGCTTCTCGAATTCAGACTGCAGTTCCTGCTTGAACCGTTGAGCAGGCTCCGATGACAGCCCTAGGGCTCTCAATTCCGGTCGCCCCAGCGCCTCGCAAAGCGCCCGCATGAAAGCCGGTTCCAGGCTCCCAACCGACATCCAACGGCCATCGCGAGTGCGGTAGTAGTCATAAAAACTGCCGCCGTTCAGCACGTGGTTTTCCCGCGCCGGCTCCACGCCACAAGCCAGGTAACCGGCGCCGGCCAACGCATTCAGGCTGAATGCGCAATCGGTCATGCTCACGTCCAGGTGCTGACCTTGCCCGCTCTGCTGACGGGCGATGACGGCCGCCAACAGCCCGATCACCCCATGCAGCGAACCACCGGCGATGTCCGCCGCCTGGATCCCCAGCGGCAACGGGCCGCTGTCGGCGCGTCCGGTGTGGCTGGCCAGACCCGCCAGGGCCAGGTAGTTGATGTCATGGCCGGCGCGGTCCCTGTAGGGCCCCGTCTGGCCGTAGCCGGTAATCGACACGTATATCAGCCGGGGATTGATTGCCTTCAACGCCTCATATCCCAGGCCCAACCGCTCCATCACGCCGGGGCGGAATTGCTCCAACAGGATGTCGTGGTCGGCCAGCAGCCGTTTGATGATCTCCAGCGCCGCCGGCTGCTTGAGGTCCAGCGCCAGGCTGCGCTTGTTGCGATTGAGGTAGGCGTGGCTGGCCGAGACGCCCTGGTCGTGGGGCGGCAGGATCCGCAGCAGGTCCGGCCGGTCCGGCGACTCGATGCGCAGCACCTCGGCCCCCATGTCCGCCAGCAACAGCGAGGCAAACGGCCCCGGCAACAGGGTCGAGAAATCCAGAACCTTGAGCGATGCCAGTGGACCTTGCATGGAGATCTCCGTTTTGAATGTACATTCAAGACTAGGCAGGGGTTGGCGGCGGAGCAATTACCGAGGGTGGCGTTGGAGCTGACCATTACGCTCACGCTGGGTTGTGTAGGAACTGC
>NZ_JAOSHO010000433.1 GCF_025917275.1 Pseudomonas agronomica
AGCAAGCTCCCTCGCCACAAAAGTCTTCGCGCCGGCCTGCCGTTACAGGGCGAACGGCAACACCGTATGAACCATCTGCCGCTGCGCCAACCGCTGCTGGAATTCCATCGGATCGTGGATCAACACATCCTGACCAGCGAACGACTCGGCGGCGATCAGCCGCGACAACCAGAACCGCACGCATGCCACACGCAGCATGGTCGGCCATAACTGCGCCTCGGCGGCAGTGAACGGCCGCAGCGCCGCATAGGCGCCCAGCAATGCCCTCGCCCGCGGGCCGTCGAGCACACCGTCGTCATCCGAACACCAATCGTTCAGCGCGATGGCGACGTCGTACAGCATCGGCCCGGAGCAGGCGTTGTAGAAGTCGATCAGCCCGGTCAGGTGCGTGCCCTCGAACATCGCGTTGTCGCGGAACAGGTCTGCATGGATATTGGCGCGGGGCAGCGCCAGGATGCCGATTTTCTGCAGCGCGATTTCGTCCAGCGCAGCTTGCAGCAACTGACGGGCCTCGGCATTGAGGTGCGACAGCAGGTTGCCGCCCTCCTCCTGCATCCAGTCCAGGCCGCGATCGGTCTTGCGCTTGATCATGTTGTCCTTGGTCGCCAAGTGCAGATGCGCGAGCAATTCGCCGACCTGGGCGCAGTGCTGGGCGTTGGCGTGCTTGATGTGCTTGCCGGCCAGGCGCGGTTGCAGCAGCGCTGGTTTGCCCGCCAGTTCCCGTAGCGCAACGCCGTCTGTCGTACGCAAGGCGTAAGGCACCGGCAGATTGGCGTCGTGCAATACGTCCAGCAGTTCGATGAAAAACGGCATTTCCTGCACGGGGCCGCGTTCGACCAGGGTCAGGACGAATTCACCCTGCTCCAGGCTGATGAAAAAATTGGTGTTTTCGCTGCCGGCAGCAATCCCCTGGAAATCAAGTAGACGGCCAAGCCCATAAGGGGCGAGAAAGGTTTCCAGCTCGGGCCGAGCCAGGGGCGTGAACACAGACATGGTTAAAACTGCCAGTACGGGCGCCCTTCAGCGGGCGCCGGTTGAAGTCGGGAGCGGCATCACCACTCAAAGATTTTCCACGAAGGGATCAGCATATCCGGCTGGTCCGAGCGGATGAAGTTTGCATCAGTGCCGTCGGCGCGTACCAGGAAATAAGGCTTGCCGTTCTTGGGCGTGACCTTGATCGCGTACAGAAAGCCGTTTTGCCGATATTCCTGGATGGTTTTGTCGCCTTCGGTGCGGATGGTGACATCCGGGTCCGCCGAGGGTGCGTCGTCCGCCGCCATGACGGCTATCGGGGTGAATGCAAACAAGCCAGCGAGTAACAGGCGATTTAGTGTACGCATGATAACCTTGTCCCTTTGTCGTCAACGGTCCCGCTATTCTAGCCCTGGACCCGCCGAAAAGGTTGATCCTGCTCATGAGCCAAGCCCCCCTCGTCCTGGTGGACGGTTCTTCTTATCTGTACCGCGCCTTTCACGCGCTGCCACCGCTGACCACGTCCAAAGGCCTGCCGACCGGCGCGGTCAAGGGCGTGCTGAACATGCTCAAGAGTCTGCGCAAGCAGTACCCGGACAGTCCGTTCGCCGTGGTGTTCGACGCCAAGGGCGGGACGTTTCGCGATGCGCTGTACGCCGAATACAAGGCCAATCGCCCGAGCATGCCCGACGACATGCGGGTGCAGATCGAACCGCTGCACGCCAGCGTCAAGGCCCTGGGCTTCCCGCTGCTGTGCGTGGACAACGTCGAGGCCGATGACGTGATCGGCACCCTGGCGCGCAGCAGCGCGGCGGCTGACCGTCCGGTGGTGATCTCCACCGGCGACAAGGACATGGCGCAGTTGGTCGATGGGCACATTACCTTGGTCAATACGATGACCGGTAGCGCCTTGGACGTGGCTGGCGTGAAGGAGAAGTTTGGCGTCGCTCCGGAGCAGATCATCGATTACCTGGCGTTGATGGGCGATTCGTCCGACAACATCCCGGGCGTCCCGGGCATCGGGCCGAAGACCGCTTCCGGCTTGCTGGTGGGCGTCAATGGCGGCCTGACCGAACTGTATTCACAGCTGGATATTGTCGCCACGTTGCCAATTCGCGGTGCCAAGACCCTGGCCGCCAAGCTCGAAGAGCACAAGGAAATGGCGTTCCTGTCCTACGAGCTGGCGACCATCAAGACCGACGTGCCGTTGGATGTGGGCCTCGACGACTTGCAGATGGGCGCGCCGGATCACGAGAAACTGGCCGAGCTTTACACCTTGCTGGAGTTCAAGAGCTGGTTCGAAGAAAACCAGCGGGACGCCAAGCGTGCCGGCCAGGAGATCGTCGAAGTTGCCGAAGAACAGCCCGACGCTGCCGAGGCCAAGTACGAGGTCATCCTCGATCAGGCGCGCTTCGACGCATGGCTGGCGAAACTCGACAAGGCGCCGCTGTTTGCCTTCGTCACCGAGACCAACGGCGGCGATGCCCAGCATTCGCAACTCGTTGGGTTGTCGTTTGCCGTGGCGCCTTTCGAAGCAGCCTACATTCCGCTGACGCATTCCTACATGGGCGTGCCCGAGCAGTTGGATCGCGACACGGTGCTCAAGGCGCTCAAGCCACTGCTGGAAAATCCGAACAAGCTCAAGGTCGGCCAGCACGCGAAGTTCGAAACCAATATCCTGGCTAACTGCGCCATCGGTGGCGAACAAGACAACGGCATCCTGGTCCAGGGCATTGCCTTCGACACCATGCTTGAATCCTACGTGCTGGATTCCACCGCGACTCGCCACGACATGGACAGCCTGGCGCTCAAGTACCTGGGCCAAAGCAAGACCGACTTCCAGGACATCGCTGGCAAAGGCGTCAAGCAACTGACCTTCGACCAGATATCCCTGGAACTGGCGGGGCCTTATGCCGCCGAAGACGCCGACGTGACCTTCCGCCTGCACCAGGCCTTGCAAGAAAAACTGGCCGCCACGCCGAGCCTGGGCAAGGTGCTCAGCGAGATCGAAATGCCATTGATGCCTGTCCTGGCGCGGATCGAGCGCCAAGGGGCGCTGGTCGACGCCAACCTGCTGGGCGCGCAGAGTGTCGAGTTGGGCGAGAAACTGGTGGCGTTGGAGCGTGAGGCGTTTGCCATTGCCGGCGAGGAATTCAACCTGGGGTCGCCGAAGCAATTGGGCGTCATCCTGTACGAAAAACTTGGCTTGCCGGTGCTCAGTAAAACCGCCAAGGGCCAGGCGTCCACCGCCGAAGCGGTGCTCGCCGAGCTGGCGGAACAGGATTACCCGCTGCCCAAGGTGCTGATGCAGTACCGCTCGCTGAGCAAGCTCAAGAGCACCTACACCGATCGCCTGCCGGAGCAGATCAACAGCCGCACCGGACGCGTCCACACCAACTACCAGCAAGCCGTCGCTGCGACCGGGCGCCTGTCGTCCATCGACCCGAACCTGCAGAACATTCCGATTCGCACGGCCGAAGGTCGGCGCATCCGCCAGGCATTCGTCGCGCCGAAAGGCTACAAGCTGCTGGCGGCGGACTATTCGCAGATCGAGCTGCGGATCATGGCGCACCTGGCCAAGGATGAAGGTCTGCTCCATGCGTTCCGCAACGACCTGGATGTGCACCGTGCCACCGCCGCCGAAGTGTTCGGCGTCGAACTGCAAGCCGTCACCCATGATCAGCGTCGCAGCGCCAAAGCGATCAACTTCGGCTTGATCTACGGCATGAGCGCGTTTGGCCTGGCCAAGCAGATTGGCGTTGATCGCAAGCAGTCCCAGGCCTACATCGACCGCTACTTCGCCCGTTACCCGGGCGTGTTGGAGTACATGGAACGCACCCGCGCCCAGGCGGCCGAGCAAGGTTTCGTCGAAACCATCTTCGGTCGTCGCTTGTACCTGCCGGACATCAACGCGAAGAACCCGGCCCTGCGCAAAGGCGCCGAGCGCACCGCCATCAACGCGCCGATGCAAGGCACGGCGGCTGACATCATCAAGAAAGCCATGGTGGCCGTGGATCGCTGGCTGGCGACTTCAGGGCTGGATGCGAAGGTGATCCTGCAGGTTCACGACGAACTGGTCCTGGAAGTGCGCGAAGACCTGGTCGAGCAGGTGAGCGGGGAAATCCGCCAGCACATGAGTGCCGCCGCCACGCTGGACGTGCCGCTGTTGGTGGAAGTAGGTGTGGGCAATAACTGGGATGAGGCGCACTGATCCTTGCCGGAGAATTGAGCGGACTCTGTGGCGAGGGGATTTATCCCCG
>NZ_JAOSHO010000434.1 GCF_025917275.1 Pseudomonas agronomica
CGAGCAAGCTCGCTCCCACAGTCGTTTCGGAGACGTCAAAATTTCCGATAGAACTTGTTTACCTTTCCTACAGCCCAAAGCGAACAGGCCTGCTTGCACAGCCGAACCTGAACCTCAGCTGTCACGCAAAAGCCCGAAACACTCTGCCGCTAGCCAGCAACAGTTCAGCTGTGCAACATGGCGCGCGTGCTATCCACAAATGGGAATGCCTTTATATGAAACGTTTTCTTAGCATCGCCATGGCGTTGTGCATCGGCCTGACGATGGCCATCGACGCCAATGCCGCCAAGCGTTTTGGCGGTGGTAAAAGTTCGGGCGCAGCCCCGACTCACCAGACCAGCCAGATGGCGCCGTCCTCTGCCGTCGGGTCCACTGCCGCCACCGCAGGCGCGGCCGGCGCTGCTGGCGCCGCTACCAAGGCCAGCGGGGCTTCGCGCTGGCTCGGCCCCCTGGCCGGTATCGCCGCCGGTGGCCTGCTCGCCTCCATGTTCATGGGCGACGGTTTCCAGGGCATGCAGATGTTCGACATCCTGATCATGGCGGTCATCGCCTTCCTGGTCTTCCGCTTCATCGCAGCCCGTCGTCGCAAGCAGCAGGAGCAATTCGCTCCGGCCGGTCATGCGCCGATGCAGCGTGAAGTGTTCAATCAACAGCCTGCCGGCGGTTCGATCTTCGGTGGCGCGGCCGCTCCAGTGGCGCGCCCCGTGACCAACGCGCCCGCCTGGTTCAACGAACAGCGCTTCATCGAAGCGGCGCGCAGCCACTTCATGTCCTTGCAGCAGCACTGGGACGCGAACGAAATGGACAAGATCGCCGAGTTCGTGACCCCACAACTGCTGGAATTCCTCAAGCGCGAGCGGGCCGAGCTGGGGGATGGCTACCAGTCCACCCACATCGAGAACCTGCAGGTGCAACTGGACGGCGTCGACGACCGCGCCGACAAGACCATAGCCACCCTGACCTTCATCGGTGTGTCCAAGGACTCCCGTTTCGACCAGGGTGAAGCGTTCAGCGAAAGCTGGAACATGGAACGTGCCCAGGGCGAGAACCAGCCTTGGCTGGTGGCCGGTATCCGCCAGAACGGTTGAACCTTTTCGCGTTTCGCATGTTGAAATAAAAGAACCCCGGCACTTGCCGGGGTTTTCTATTTCGCAGTTGCATCTATGGCGGGCTACTGTATAAACCGCCCATATAAAACCGCGCCATCGAGAAAGAGGATCCCGGACGTGGAAGAAATCATCGAACAATTACGCGAAGCCAATGAACCCGTGCCGGTTCCGCTGGAATTACCTGATGAAGACCTGCTGGTAGAAATCGAAGAGCAGCTGTTCATCGATATCCCCTTCGTGTTCAGGGAGTTTTTGCTCACCGTCAGCGATGTCGTCTATGGCAGCCTGGAACCGGTGACCGTTACTGATCCGCAGTCCCATACCTACCTGCCGGACGTTGCCGCCAATGCCTGGGACGCCGGCGTCGACCGAAGCCTGATTCCAATCTGCCAGGACGGCGACGACTACTACTGCGTCGAAGAAGACGGCACCGTGGTGCTGTGGCAAGCAGACGAAGAGCTGATCGCCGAGGAGACCTGGGAGTCGGTCTGGCACTGGGCGCGGGACGTCTGGCTGGAAAGCTGATCCGCCATAGCCCGGCGCTGGTCAATGCCCGGACGATTCCTTGTGATGGTCCAGCGTATCGAGCAAAGCCACCTGCATGCGCGTGTGCAGGCGGACAAACCAGCGCCAGAGCAGCGCCGCCACGGCAGTCGCCACCACGGCAATCAGTACCAGCAACTTGTTGGTCGGCAAGATACTGGCCGACAAGGCTGCCAAGAGCAGGAAGATCACCAGCAGCGACAGGATCGGGATCACTTCGGCGATCACCCGACGCACGCGCTGGGTGTGACGACCGGCCATCTCCGGCTTTACACCCATCTCCGCCAGCAGCATCGATAATGCCTTGAGCTTGCGGTACGCCGCGATCAGGAACGGCAGCGACAGCAGCAACGCTGCGCCCCAGATCAGTGCCTTTTGCCAGCTCGGATCGCTGATCCACACCTCTAGATAAGCAGCCATCCGCTCGGCGAAATACCCTCCAGAAACAAAAATGGCAATGACCAACGCCAGATTGACGCCGACTTGCAGCAGGATTCGCCTGATCATGGAGGCCAGCATGGCTCCTTCACCCTGGGGCTGGATACTGCGCAACCACTCGCCATACATGCCCAGCACGCGCGCCAGTCGTTGCGGTATCGCCGATGCCAGCCTGACGGACAACGGATCAGCGGCCCGGATCAAATAGGGCGTCAGCAGCGTGGTGAGCACCGAGACTGCCACCGCCACCGGATAAAGAAAATCGCTGGTGACCTGCAGGGTCATCCCTAGCGACGCGATGATGAAAGAAAATTCGCCAATTTGTGAAAGCCCCATGCCAACACGCAGTGAGGTACGTCCATCATTGCCAGCGATAAAGGCACCAAGACCGCACGAAAGCATTTTGCCGAGCACCACCGCACAAGTAATCACGGCTATCGGCCACGCATATTGGAGCACGACGGCCGGATCGAGCATCAGCCCGATGGCCACGAAAAAGATTGCGCTGAACAGATCGCGCACTGGTTCTACCAGCCGCTCGATTTTCAACAGCTGTTGGGACTCGGCCATGATCGCGCCGATCAGGAATGCCCCGAGCACCATGCTGTATTCCAGCTTCACCACCAACAGGCAAAAGCCGAAGCAGAGCCCCAGTACCGTAATCAACAGCATCTCGTTACTGTCGAACTTCGCCACGTAGGCCAGCAATCTGGGCACCAGGAGGATGCCGATCACCAGCGCTACGATCATGAACAACGACAGCTTGCCGACCGTCGATAACACCTCGCCGGAACTCACCGTACCGCTGACCGCGATGCTCGAAAGCAAGGCGATGATGCCGATGCCAAGGATGTCCTCGACAATCAGGACGCCGAATATCAACTGCGCAAAGCGCTCATTCTTCATCTTCAGGTCATTCAGGGCCTTGACGATGATCGTGGTCGAGGAAATGGCGAGGATGGCACCGAGGAACAGTGAGTCCATCGCACTCCAGCCGAACCAACGCCCAATCTCATAGCCGATCCAGATCATCAAGACGATTTCCAGGAACGCCGCGATAAACGCCGTGGCCCCCACCTTGAACAATTTGCGCAGGCTGAATTCCAGGCCCAGGCAGAACATGAGAAAGATCACGCCGAGCTCGGCCAGGGTCTTGATGGTTTCTTCGTCATGGATAAAGCCGAATGGCGGCGTATGCGGGCCGATGATGAAGCCGGCGACAATGTAGCCAAGCACCACCGGTTGCTTGAAGCGATGAAACAGTACGGTAACCAACCCCGCCGCCAGCATGATAATCGCCAGGTCTTGTATGAAACTGATCGCATGCATAGTGGCGGCTCCTTGCTGAACATGACTCGATGCTGCGGAGTCGGATAGATCCGTTTCTCTTGTAGGAAATACCCGGATGAAGGGCTTTTGCAGGTTAACACCGGGACTTCTGGCAAAAAGACGGTGCAATATGTGGAAACAGATCCACCGGAGCGTGACGGCTCGCATCGGCGCAGCGTCCCGATATGAGTGGTTTGTATGTGTAGCCACACCCCAACGCCCGCAGAGGCGCCCATCCTGAAATGCTGCCTTGAACCGTGAGAACGTTATGGAACCCGGAAACGCCCAGCTGTCGATGACGGTGTTGATGACCCCCGACATGGCCAACTTCTCTGGCAATGTCCATGGCGGCACCTTGCTCAAATACCTCGATGAAGTGGCCTATGCTTGTGCCAGCCGTTACGCCGGCCGCTACGTGGTGACGCTGTCGGTCGACCAGGTGATTTTCCGCGAGCCGATTCATGTCGGCGAGTTGGTGACTTTCCTGGCTTCGGTGAACTACACCGGCAACACGTCGATGGAAGTGGGCATCAAGGTCGTGACCGAGAACATCCGTGAGCGCTCGGTGCGTCACACCAATAGCTGCTTCTTCACCATGGTTGCGGTGGATGACTTGCGCAAGCCGGCCCCCGTCCCGCCGTTGCAACCGCAGAACAGCGAAGAAAAACGGCGCTATGAACAAGCACAGCAACGTCGGCAGATTCGCCAGGAGCTGGAGAGGCGCTATCAGGAAATCAAGGCGGACGGGCCGTAACCAGCCGCCGAAATCAATAATGTGGGAGCGAGCTTGCTCGCGATGA
>NZ_JAOSHO010000435.1 GCF_025917275.1 Pseudomonas agronomica
GCGGGAGCAAGCTCCCTCGGCACAAGGACTGTGCTCGGCCTGCCCGCTCATCGGTTTTATTGTCACCAAGGTACTTCTCTCCAGGTCCCACAGCAGGTTTAATGCTGTCCGGCCACTACGCTCGGGCACTCGGATGCCAGGGCGATTAGCCCGCCAGGAACCAAGCCCCACGGAGTCAGGGACGAATGTCGATTTTCCTTCTATTGCGCACCTATGCGTCGTCCTTCTTCCATCGCTTCGGGTGGGCAGGGCTGGCCATCGCGTTGGGCGTGCATCTTTCCACGGCCTGGATCGGCTTGGTGCTGCTGGGCGAGCAGCACCTCATTACCGCCGCCACGTTTATCTACTTCTATCTCACCACCACGCTCACCGTCGGCTATGGCGATCTGTTGCCACAGACATCCGCCGGGCGAGTTTTCGTGGCGACCTGGATCATGCTCGGGGGCATTGCCCTGTTGACGACGGTCATCGGCAAAACCACCAGCAGCGTCATCGATGTATGGAGAAAAGGCATGAAGGGCAAAGGCGATTTCACCGGCAAGGTCGGCCACACGGTGCTCATCGGTTGGGAGGGCGCTTCCAGCGAGCGGGTCATTGAACTGCTGCTGCAGGACGAAACGTCCAACGACAACCTGATCGTCATCTGCGATTGCGATCTCGAAGAAAATCCCATGCCCGGCAAGACGACGTACATCAAGGGCGAGAGCCTGTCCTCCGTCGCCCTGTTGCAACGTGCCGGCGTGCCAGGCGCCGAACGCGTGCTGGTGCGCACCCATTCCGACGACCTGACCCTGGCCACCGTGCTGGCGGTCAATCAATTGGGACCGGTCGGGCACGTGGTCGCCCATTTCAATGACAGCGAAATCGCCGCCCTCGCCAGTGCCTATGCCCCGAGCCTGGAATGCACCTCCAGCATGGCCATCGAAATGCTGGTCCGTGCCTCCCAGGACCCGGGCTCGTCAGTGGTCATTAATGAATTGCTCTGTGTCGGCGAAGGTGCCACCCAGTACCTGATGAAACTGCCCGAGGCGTTCGAAGCGACGTTCGGTGACCTCTACACCCGCATGAAAGAGCAGCACAACGCTACGCTGATCGGTTACCGCGCAAAGGGCGCCCGACATCCGTCGATCAACCCGCCAGGCGCCACCCGCGTCATGGGCGGCGAACTTTTCTACATCGCTTCCACGCGTCTCAAGGACATTTCCCATGGGGTGGTTTAAACAGTTGATGGGGCTTGAGGCCCCGAACGCGAACACGACAGCCAGCACACCTATCGTTGGGCCGCTGGGCCTGGCCTCCGGCAAGCAAGTCATGTTCGATGCCACGCTCAAGTTGTTGCTCGACGGCAACAGCGCCGTGGTGATCCCGGCCAACCAACAGATCTGGAGCCTGGGCATCGTCGACCTCGGGCAGTCGAACTGGCTGTCGCGCGCCTACATGAACGATGAAGACTACTGGTTGCAGGTGCACACCAGCGGCGACGTCGCCGGGCAGGTCGAGTCGGTGATCCTGTTCAATTACCTCAGCTACGTCACGATCAACAGCGAGGCAGAGTTGCGTCGCCTCGCCGGCCCGGAAAGCCTGATTGGCCTGCCGACGTACACCCACGACGGCGTCGAGTACACCCGCGAATGGGGCACCGAGGCGGGCCAGACGGAGCTGGTGACGTTGAGCGAGCGCGTGAGCAATCCGGACGAGTCCTACAACGTCGAGCACCGTTCGATGCTGTACGCCCGCGACACCGGCCTGACGGATCGCCGGGAGTTCCTGCTGTTCTCCGTCGAAGAGGACGCCGAAGGCACCGTCAGCCTGAGCACTTCGCTGGGTATTTCGCTGTACACCACTGACCTGAACACATTTTGAATAAGGAAGAAGTCCATGCTTGAAGCGCTTTCCATTTCCCTGAACAAAGCCGCCGTGTTCGGCTTTGTCATGTACATCCTCGGCGCCGCCGTGCTGTTCGCGCTGTTCCAGTTCATCTACACCCGTGTCACGCCGCACAAGGAATTCGAACTGATCCGTTCGGGCAACGTGGCCGCGGCCATCGCACTGGGCGGTGCCGTCATCGGTTTCGCCATTCCGGCCAGCAACGTGATTGCCTACTCGATCAACATGCTGGACTTCGTCGTCTGGGCGGTGATCGCCGCGGTCGTCCAGTTGCTGGCGTTCCTGGTGACCAGCCTGGTACTCAAGGGCGCTTCCGCGCGCATCAAGAACGGTGAAATCGCCGCAGGTATCTACATTGCCGCCGTGGCCATCAGCGTCGGCATGTTGAACGCCGCGTGCATGACGCCTTCCACGAACTGATCGCGCCACGGAGAACCCGATGAAACGAAGCAAGTACGTCCAGCTTTCGCTGGCTGCATCGGTCGCCCTGGCGATATCCGGCTGCGGGCCAACGGAAAAAACCTACAAGTTGCAGAAGAAGTACAACTTCCAGTCCGTCCAGCAATGTGTCGATGAAAAGCTGCCGGTGGACATCTGCGCCGACGCCTACATGACCGCCATGGCCGAGCACCGTCGTATCGCGCCGACCTACGATAGCCAGGCTGATTGCGATGCCGATTTTGTCCCCGATTGGTGCCAGCAGGACTCGGCCGGCAAGTTCATTCCCAAGCTCGGTGGTTTCGAGCTGAGTGCCGATGGCGAAGTCACGCAATCCCAGGTCGACGCGGCCCGGGCCCAATTGCCGCCGTCGGAAGCGAACGTCGGTGGTTCGGGCTTCGGCAACCTGCTGACCGGCCTGCTGATCGGCAACATGTTGAGCAGCAACCGCAACAGCTATTACTCCGAACCGGTCTACCGCTACCGCGATGACCGTGGCGACTATGGGTCGTCGACCCTCAGCCAGCGGGTGTCCAGGGGTTCGACCTTCAACAAGTCCAACCAGGCGCGGTACGGCAGCTACACCGATTCCATCAAGAGCAGCAAGGCGATGTCCGTCTCGTCCTCGACCTCGCGTGGTGGTTTCGGCAGCAGTTCCAGCGCCCGCAGCGGTTGGGGCGGTTCCAGCAGCTCCGGCGGTTGAGGAACCAGCGCCATGAAGAAGATCCAGTGCGCAGAACGTCCTGACTGGAAACAGACCGCCGAGCAGCTCGGCTTTCTGTTCCACACCATCGACGACGAACCCTATTGGGACGAAAGCGCGTACTACCAGTTCACCCTCAAGCAGATCGAGGATGACCTGGAAGACCCGACCACCGAGCTCCATGAGATGTGCATGGACCTCGTGGCCCGCGTGGTCCAGAGCGAAGAATTGCTGGAGCGCCTGAGCATTCCCGCGCCGTTCTTCGACCTGGTGCGCACCTCATGGCTTGAAGGCCACCCGCACCTGTATGGGCGCATGGATTTCTCCTACAACGGCACGGGCCCGGCCAAACTGTTGGAGCTCAACTACGACACGCCGACCAGCCTCTACGAGGCGGCAGCGTTCCAGTGGGGCTGGCTGGAACAGTGCATCGAGCGCGGCATGCTGCCGGCCCATGCCGACCAGTTCAACAGCATCGACACCAAGCTGCACCAGGCCTTCGCCCAGTTGCAGCTCACCGAGCCGTTCTATTTCGCCTCGATGAAAGGCTCGGTGGAAGACAAGGGCACCACGGATTACTTGCGCCTGATCGCGGGAAAAGTCGGCATCGAATCGCGGCACATCGATATCGAAGACATCGGCCTCAACAGCGACGGACGCTTCGTCGATCTGGAAGAACGCTGGATTCCGCACCTGTTCAAGCTGCACGCCTGGGAGTTCATCTTCCACGAACCGTTTGGTGCTGCGATTGCCCAATGCGACACGCAGTTTTTCGAACCGGCCTGGAAGTCGATCATCTCCAACAAAGGCATCCTGCCCCTGCTGTGGGAATTCAACAAAGGCCACCCGAACCTGCTCGCGGCTCACCTCGACACCGACACCAGCAAAGCGGTGCCCAAGGGCTGGGTGCGCAAACCGTTCTTTTCCCGGGAAGGCGCCAACATCGAGTTGCAGACCGCTGACGGCTTGATCGTCAAGGAAGACGGGCCCTACACCGACGCGCCGTTCATCCTCCAGGAGTTCGCGCCACTGCCACGCTTCGGCGACAGCTACACGCTGATCGGTTCCTGGGTCATCGGCGACCAGGCGGCCGGCATTGGCGTGCGGGAAGACAACAGCCTGATCACCAAGGATTCCAGCCGGTTCCTGCCGCACTTGATCCTTGACTGACGCATTGGCGAGCGAGCTT
>NZ_JAOSHO010000436.1 GCF_025917275.1 Pseudomonas agronomica
GCGGGAATGGGCTCCCTCGCCACCGTATTTCTCTGGAACTGAAGTATCAGTCGCGAAAGTTATTGAACTGTAGCGGCATGCCGAATTCCTTGCCGCGCAGTGCCGCAATGGCTTCCTGCAAGTCGTCACGCTTCTTGCCGGTTACCCGCACTTGCTCGCCCTGGATGGCCGCCTGGACCTTGAGTTTGGCGTCCTTGATGTGAGCAACGATCTTCTTGGCCAATTCCTTGTCGATGCCTTCCTTGAGCACGGCCTCCTGCTTCATCAGCTTGCCCGAGGCGTAGGCGTCTTTCACTTCAAGGCACTGTACGTCAATCTTGCGCTTGACCAGCGCCAGCTTGAGGATCTCAATCATCGCTTCGAGCTGGAAGTCGGCCTCGGCGGTCAGGTTGACGGTCAGGTCCTTTTCCTTGAACTCGAAACTGCCCTTGCCCTTGAGGTCATACCGACGGTCGAGTTCCTTGACGGCGTTTTCAACGGCGTTGGTGACTTCGTGCTTGTCCAGTTCGGATACCACGTCGAATGACGGCATGTAGTGTTCTCCAAATAAAAAGGCGCGCTCATGACAACGGCGCGCACTTGGCTTGTGGTTAAAATCGGGCTCATTATAACGGGTCTTTCCCCACCGTTACCGCGAGCCCCGCAGATGCCAGCACCAAACCGAGTAAAAAACTGATGTCCACCACCTGGCATGTCCTGGGCGCCGGCAGCCTCGGCACGTTATGGGCCGCGCGCCTGGCCCGGGCCGGCCTGCCGGTGCGGCTGGTGCTGCGCAATGAGCAACGGCTGCAGGACTACCTCGCCGCCGGCGGCCTGACGCTGGTGGAACAAGGCCAGGCGCAGTGTTACCCGGTGCCCGGCGAAACCGCGCAGGATCCGGAGCCGATCAAGCGCTTGCTCCTGGCCTGCAAGGCCTACGATGCGCAAGCCGCCGTTGCCTCGGTCGCCCATCGCCTGGGCAGCGACTCGGAGCTGATCCTGCTGCAGAACGGCCTCGGCAGCCAGGACGCCGTGGCCAACCGCGTACCCTGGGCGCGCTGTGTCAGCGCCTCCAGCACGGAGGGCGCGTTCCGCGACGGTGACTGGCGAGTGATCTTCGCCGGCCACGGCTACACCTGGTTGGGAGACCCCGCCCACCCGGTCGCGCCGATCTGGCTGGACGACCTGACGGCCGCGGACATCCCCCACGAATGGAGCGCCGATATCCTCACCCGCCTATGGCGCAAGCTGGCCCTCAACTGTGCGATCAATCCGCTAACCGTGCTTCACCATTGCAAGAACGGCGAACTGCAGGACCACCGCTGTGAAGTCGCGACCCTCTGCGCCGAACTCACCGACCTGCTCGAACGCTGCGGCCAGCCCGCTGCCGCCGAAGACCTGCAGACAGAAGTCGAACGGGTGATCCAGGCTACCGCTGCCAATTATTCTTCGATGTACCAGGACGTTGCCAACCAGCGGCGCACCGAAATCAGCTACCTGCTCGGCCATGCCTGCGCCGTCGCCCAGCGCCATGGCGTGGCGGTGCCGCACCTTGAACAAATGCGCCAGCGACTGATAGCCCACCTGGACAACCTCGGATTGCCCAGCGACTGAGCAGCGGCTACGCTGGCCCTCGTGTTCCTTGTTAGCGACGAGTCCGATGCCATTGCGCCAGCGTCTTGAAAATCTCCCGGTCGGCCAGAAATTGCTGGCGGCCCTGTTGGTGTTATTGACCACCGTCCTGCTGGTGGCCAACCTGACCTTTATCAGCGCGGCCTATTACATTTCCCAGGAAAGCATGGCGCCCCAGGCGTTGCAGACCATCGGCCGCCTGGTGGCCAACCCGAGCCTGATCTCCGAAGCGCTGCAATCACCCCAAAGCGCCCAGCGCCTGCTCGACGAACTCAACAGCTACGCACCACTACGGGCGGCGGCGCTGTATGACGGCCAAGGCGAACGCCTGGCACAGTTGCAACAGGGCGAAAAGCTCAAGCTGCCGGACCATTACCGCAACATACATGCCTGGCAGGCCGGTGAGTTTCGCAGCAACCAGATCATCACCCTGCCCCGTCCCGGCACTGCGCCCGGCCATCTGTTGCTGGTGGCCAGCAGTGAATTGCCCACAGCGTTCTACACCGGCACCCTGACCGCCAGCCTCGGCATCCTGATTTTCAGCGTGCTGCTGTGGCTGGTCATTGCCCAGCAGATCAAGCGCCTGATCACGCAGCCGATCCACCAGCTCGAAGAGCTGTCGCGCCAGGTCACCCGCGAGGAGAACTACGCCCTGCGCGCCGCCCGTGGCAACCATGACGAGATCGGCAGCCTGGCCGAGGCGTTCAATACAATGCTGTCGCGGATCGAAGCCCGGGAGCAACAACTCAAGCGCGCCCGTGACGACTCCCAGGCCGCCTATGACCAGGCCCAGGGATTGGCCGAAGAAACCCGCCATACCAATCGCAAGCTGGAGCTGGAAGTCCAGGTGCGCAGCAAGATCGAGAAAAAGCTCACCGGCTTCCAGAATTATCTCAACAGCATCATCGACTCCATGCCATCGGCGCTGATTGCCCTTGATGAGCAACTCTACGTCACCCAATGGAACCAGGAGGCCAGCGCGCTCTCCGGCACACGGCTGGACGAAGCACTGAACCAGCCGATATTCCTCGCTTTCGAACCCTTGAAGCCGTACCTGCCCCAACTCAAGCAAACGGTCGAACAGCATACGGTGGCGAAGATCGAGCGTGTCACCTGGACCAAGGACGACGAAGCCCGGCATTACGCCCTCACCTTCTATCCGCTGATGGGCGGCGCCGGGCGGGGCGTGGTGATCCGCATCGACGACATCACCCAGCGCCTGTCGCTGGAAGAAATGATGGTGCAGTCGGAGAAAATGCTCTCGGTCGGTGGCCTCGCAGCGGGCATGGCCCATGAGATCAATAATCCGCTCGGAGCGATCCTGCACAACGTGCAGAACATCCGCCGGCGCCTGTCGGCGGAACTGCCGAAGAACCTTGAACAGGCCGAGCAACTGGGCATCGACCTGCCGGTGATCAACCGTTACCTGGAAAGCCGCGAGATCCCGCAATTGCTCGACGGCATCCAGCAGGCCGGCGCCCGGGCGGCAAAAATCGTCACCCACATGCTCAGTTTCAGCCGGCGCAGTACGCGGCAAATGGCGCCTTGCGACCTGCCGGCGCTGATCGACCAGGCCGTGGAAATCGCCGGTAACGACTTCGACCTGGCGATCGGTTTCGACTTCAAGGGCCAGGCGATCGTCCGCCAGTTCGACCCGAACCTGGGCCCGGTGCCCGGCACGGCCAACGAGTTGGAGCAGGTGTTGCTCAACCTGCTGAAGAATGCGGCCCAGGCCATCCACCAACGCCAGGACGACAGCGAGCCCGGCCGAATCATCCTGCGTACCCGCCTGAATCCGCCATGGGCGGAAATCCAGGTCGAAGACAACGGCATCGGCATGAGCGAGAACGTGCGCAAACGCACCTTCGAGCCGTTCTTCACCACCAAGGAAATCGGCCAGGGCACGGGCCTTGGGCTGTCGGTCTCGTATTTCATCATTACCAACAATCACAAGGGCCAGATGGAAGTGCAATCCGCGCCGGGCCAGGGCACATGCTTCACCCTGCGCCTGCCCTTGGCGGGCACTTCGATGGTGGCCCAGGAAAACAAGCCAGTGGAGCGCTGAACATGGGTTTTCGCCTGTCGAAGATTTACACCCGCACCGGTGACAAAGGTGAAACGGGATTGGGCGATGGCCGCCGCGTGGCAAAGGATCACCCGCGGGTCGAAGCCATTGGCGAAGTGGATACGCTGAACAGCCAGCTGGGATTGTTGCTGGCCGGTCTAGCCGAGGAAACAGCCCGGCATCCGGCGCTGAAAGAAGTCATCGCAGTGTTGGCGCCTTGTCAGCATCGGTTGTTCGACTTGGGTGGTGAATTGGCGATGCCGGCTTACCAAGCCTTGAACGTGGCGGAAATCGGGCGGCTGGAAGCGGCGATCGACCTGTGGAACGAGGAGCTGGGACCGCTGGAAAACTTCATCCTGCCCGGTGGCTCTTCCTTGATCGCGCAAGCGCACGTCTGCCGAGCGCTGGCCCGTGGTGCCGAGCGTCGTTGCCAGCAACTGAACGCGGTGGAGCCGTTGGCCGGGCCGGGGCTGGCCTATATCAATCGGTTGTCGGATCTGTTGTTCGTGGCCGCACGGATCATCGCCCGGCG
>NZ_JAOSHO010000437.1 GCF_025917275.1 Pseudomonas agronomica
CGCGAGCAAGCTCGCTTCCCACAGTGGGTCATGCCAAATCGGGGCGGGCGTTAGACCCGGAAGTGGCTCACCATCTGCTGCAACTGACCACCCAACCGCGCCAGTTCAACGCTGGACGCAGCGGTTTCATCGCTGGCGGCGGCGGTCTGTTCGGACACGTCGCGCACGTTGATGATGCTGCGGCTGATCTCTTCGGCCACGGCGCTTTGTTGTTCGGCGGCGGCAGCGATCTGCTGGTTCATCGACTGGATGTTCGACACCGTGCGGGTGATGTTTTCCAGCGACACACCGGCCTTGCGGGTCAGGGCCACGCTGCTGTCGGTGAGGTTGCGGCTGTTGTTCATCACGGCGGCCACTTGCTGGGTGCCGTTCTGCAGGCCGGCCACCAGGCCTTCGATTTCCTCGGTGGATTTCTGCGTACGTTGGGCCAGGCCGCGGACTTCGTCGGCGACGACCGCGAAGCCACGTCCGGCTTCACCGGCGCGGGCGGCTTCGATGGCGGCGTTGAGGGCCAGCAGGTTGGTCTGTTCGGCCACGGCCTTGATCACGTCCATCACCGCGCCAATCTTGTCGCTCTCCTGTTGCAGCACGCTCATGGCGTCAGTGGAACGCACCACTTCGCTGGCCAGGCGTTCGATCTGGGCGATGGCTTCGTTGACCACTTGATCACCGGCCCGAGCTTCGCCGTCGGCGGCGGCTGCTGCCTGGGAGGCTTCTTCGGCATTGCGGGCGACTTCCTGGACCGTGGCGGTCATCTCATGCATCGCGGTTGCGACCTGGTCGGTCTCGACTTTCTGGCTGTTGACCCCGGCACTGGTCTGCTCGGTGACCGCCGACAATTCTTCGGCGGCGCTGGCGATCTGGGTCACGCCGTCGCGGATGCCGCTGATCAGGTCGCGCAGGGTCACGCCCATGCGGGCAATGCCCTGTTGCAGCACGCCGAGTTCATCGCGACGGGTGACGATGACGTTCTGCGAAAGATCGCCACCGGCGATGCGTTCGACCACGGCGAGGGTTTCACGCAGCGGGCGAGTGATCTGGCGGGTGATGACCACGGCGGCAATGATGCCCACCAACAAAGCCAACAACGTGCTGACCAATTGCAGCGTGCGGGCCTGGGCGCTTTCGGCGTCGCGACGGTCGAGCTGGATCTGGTACAGCTGCTCGCTCAGGGAAACGATGGTCGCGCCCTGGTCGGTCATTTCCTTGCGCGCCTGCACCACATCGGCCATGGCCATCTTGAAGGCCTGCACGGCGCTGCGGTATTGGGTCAGGGTCGTTTCCAACTGACGCAGTTCATCCTGCCGAGCGTTGGCAAAATGTTCGTTGAGCGGCTTGAGCGAAGCGATGGCAGCGTCCAGTTGGACGAAGGCCTTGCGTTCGGTATCGGCATTGCTGTTGGCGGTGTAGCCGCGTACTTCATAGCGGGCCAGCATGAACGCCTGCTTGGCCTGGGTGATGGCCTGGAACTGCGCAAAGCGCTCATCGCTGAGAGCCATCTGCTTTACGTCGGAATCGATGCTTTCGATCAGCTTGTAGGCCGTCTCGGCGTTCGCGCCCATGACATCCCGGGCATTGTTGCCGGTGCGGTAGGCACTGCGCATCTTGTTCAGCGATGTCTGGTAGGCGCTGATGGTCGCGCTCTGCTCCTTGAGCAGCTTGACGTTCTCGGGACTCTTGAAGCTGCTGAGCAACGCGTTTTGTTGCGCGACGAAACCATCGAGGGTGGTCTGCACATTCTGTGCGGCGGTCTCGTCGCCGTTGGTCAGCATGTATTGCAGGCGAGTGACCCGCAGTTTGGTCAGGCCGGCGTTGAGCTGGGTGATGTCGCTCATCCAATTGCTGCGGTCGATCAGGCCACCCAGGCTGGTCCAACTGGTCAGGGCCAAGAGGCAAGTCAGTACCAGCACCAGGCCAAAGCCCAGGCCTAATTTCATGTTGACGCTAATGTTGCCAAACCAGCTATTCATCAAATTCCTCCAGGAACGTTGCGCTGCTTGATCATCGGTTGGCTGGAAGATTGTTGTTGTTAAGAGCCAGCAAAAACGTTTAACAGGGCTGTATCGGCGGCCGTCCATGAATCTGAAAACTTTTTTATCGGCAATCCTGGTTGACGCCGCGCGCGCCAAGCTTTTTTTCACATTGGTTTCACTGCCTGCCTACGTCTATGTCTTTACCGTCTCGCCATCGAAATGACTGGTTGGGTGCCGTCGGGGCGGCTTGATGTGGAACTGAGACTGAGCCTTTTTGGCGTGACGCGCTCGATTGATACGAGCCGGCTTGTCCGCTATCGAAACGCTGCGGTGATCCTGGCTTCGGCAATGCTGGTGATTGCGCTGACCCTCTGGCTGCTGGGGCCGGCAGCGGTGCCGGATCTGGCCCATGGCAATATCGCGGGTGCCCGGGCGCTGGCCAATGGCTGGGCCAAGGGGGAGATGATAGTGTTGGTGCGCCACGTCGAGCGGTGTGATCACTCCAAGGCGGCTTGCCTGGGCGATCCGTCGGGAATCACCGACCGTGCCCGCGCTGTGGCAGTGGGCCTCGGTGCGCGGTTCGAACAGTTGGGCCTGGATAACGCTGATATCTATAACAGCCCTCTGGTTCGCGCTGCCCAGACAGCGGGATATATGTTCAGCAAGGTCGGGTCTGGCGATGACTGGCTGAGCGACTGCCGACATGATCTGCTGAGCAACGCCTTGGCTCACAAAGTACCGGGACGCAATTTGATTCTGGTCACCCACAGCGAATGCATGGTGGCGCTGGAAACCGCGTTGCATCGTCCCACTTCGGCGTTCGGCTATGGGGCTTCGTTATTCATTTCCGCCGCCCAGCCACAAGCGCCACGGTTGCTCGGCCTGATCGAAGCGTCCGACTGGCGCTCGGTGACATTCCAGTAACTTTTCCCACGATTAGGACCGCTCATGCTGACGTCTGCTCGCGCTCGTTTTTACGGGCTCAACCTTGGAATACCCCTGGTCTGTGCTGCGGTGGTGTTCCTGCTGTTCGACATGACCCGCATCGACATCGCTTTCAGCGATCTTTTCTACGACCCGCTGCACCAGGTCTTTCCGTTGGAACACGTGCGGCTGTTCGAAAAGATCACCCATAAGTGGGCCAGGGTCATTCCGAACTGGACCGGCGAGGCGGCCATCATCGGGGCGCTGTTGTCGTTCGTCTGGCCGCTGTTCCGGCCGGAAAAGCGTCCAGGGCTGCTTCGTGTACTGGATAAAATCCGGCTGACCAAACCGCTGCGGTTTGCCCACAGGCACCGTCGCGATTTTCTCTATGTGGTCTTCGCCTTTTCCCTCAGTACAGGTGTCATCCATTACCTCAAGGGCCATACCAGCGTGTACTGCCCGGTGGAAACCACCCAGTACGCAGGGAAGATCGAGCACAAGGAATGGTTCCAGAATTTCGATTTACTGAAAGTCGCGGGGGACGGTCGTTGCTGGCCTGGCGGCCATGCTTCCGGTGGTTTCACGATGCTGGCGCTGTACTTCGTTGCCCGGCGCTATCGCTGGCGTCACTCCAAAGCCGTGATGTACGGCGCGCTGGCCTTGGGATTTGTCTACGGCACGACGCGAGTCCTACAGGGTTGGCACTACATGTCCCACACGTTCTGGGCGGGAATCTTCGTCTGGTTGAGCTGTTGGCTGATGGCAATGTTTTTTTACGGGCGCGCCGTCTTGGAACAACCCTTGTTGAAGACCGCGTCGCCCAAGGTCGCATCAGGGATGCCTGAGCTGGGCGAGGCGCAGCCTGCTCCATGAATCGCAGGCAAAAAAAAGCCCGCGGGAGAGCGGGCTAAAACCTTAGTTTCTTGAATGAGCGAGGGGACTGTACCGGATCGCATAAACCCATGGGGTGAAGAAAAGTTCATGCGGGCTTGGCTTGATGCGTTCCTGATAGAGCTTTGTCAACGAGGTGATTTCGGACGTGTCCTGTGAGATACGTCTCTTTTTTGAATGGAAAAATGCCCGCTCTCTGAACCGAAGGCGATACGCAAGGTCTGGTGTGCGCGAAGCAGGTCGATTTCGATTTGGCCTGCTCTGCAATCTTGTTGTCGCTTTCGTATCGAGGGATCGAACATGTCCGTGTCTGCCTTAAGGACGAGGCTCGTCGTCGCGTCGCTGTGTTTTTTTGCGATGGACCTTGCCGTGGCCGCGCCAACCCCCGGCGACACAGACCTGATCCGCGAG
>NZ_JAOSHO010000438.1 GCF_025917275.1 Pseudomonas agronomica
TTCGCGAGCAGGCTCGCTCCCACATTTTGTTCCCGTCGAGCCAGCTATGCAGCTAAGACCCAGCCATCCCACAGAGTTCCTCAGGCCACTCCCAAAATCTTCAACACAAACGCATATTCGAGTGCTACGTCACGCAATCCCTGGTAGCGGCCGCTCATGCCCCCGTGGCCGGCGCCCAGTTCGGTCTTGAGCAGCAGCGGATTGTCATCGGTCTTGGTGGCCCGCAGCTTCGCGACCCATTTGGCCGCTTCCCAATACTGCACGCGGCTGTCGTTGTAGCCGGCGATCACCAGCATCGCCGGGTACGCCTGGGCGCGGACGTTTTCGTACGGGGCGTAGGCCCTGATCCGATCATAGACGTCCGGCTCCTCGGGATTGCCCCATTCGTCGTATTCGGTCACGGTCAATGGCAGCTCTGGGTCGAGCATGGTGTTGAGCACATCGACAAACGGCACTTCCGCGATCGCGACCTTGAACAGCTCCGGGCGCTGGTTGAGCACGGCGCCGATCAACAGGCCACCGGCGCTGCCGCCACTGATCGCCAACTGGTCGGCGGTGGTCAAGCCCTTGGCGATCAGGTGTTCGGCGCAGGCAATGAAGTCGCTGAAGGTGTTGTGCTTGTGCGCCTGCTTGCCGGCGCGATACCAGGCTTCGCCCAGTTCACCGCCACCGCGCACATGGGCGATGGCGAACGCCACGCCGCGGTCCAGCAGGCTCAGCCGCGAATGGGAAAACCACGGGTCCAGGCTTTCGCCATAGGCGCCGTAGCCGTACAGGTACAGCGGCACGGGTTTGCCGAGGGATTCTCGCTTGACCACCAGGCTGATGGGCACCTGTGTACCGTCCGGCGCCGTGGCCCAGAGTCGCTGGCTGACGTAGGCGTCGGCATCGAACGGGCCCAGCACCGGCGTTTGCTTGAGCACGACCTGATCGCCGCTGGCCAGGTCCAGTTGGCGGATCTGCGCCGGGCGATTCAGCGCCTCGTAGCGCAGGCGGATGCGCTCACTGACGAATTCCAGGCTGTTCTGTACGTGCAGGCTGTAGGCCGCGTCCGGCAATTGCACCCGATATGTCGGCAAACCCTGTGGGTGAACTTCGATGATCGGCAAGCCACCTTCGCGCAGGCTCAGCGTCATGGCGGTTGCATTGAGGCTCAGGCCGTCGATCATCACCGTGTCGCTGTGGGGGATCAGGTTCTGCCAGTCAGCCTCGATCGGCGCCTCACCTGTGTCGGCCGCCTGGTACAGCGCGAAGTTGATGCCGTCGCGGTTGCTGCGAATGAACCAGGTCCATTCGCCGTCGAGCAGGCCGTGGTCGATATCGTATTCATGATCCTCTACCCGTGGCGCCACGCAGGTAAACGACTGCTGCGGTTGCGCCGCGTCGAGCACCCAGACCTCGCTGGTGGTCTTGCTGCCCAGGGACAGGATCAGCTGGCGCTCCGAGCTTGAGCGGTAGCAGTGCAGGAAAAAACGCCCGTCCGGCTCGTGGAAGACTTCTTCGGCGGCAGTGCCATCCAAGCGATAGCGGAACAACTTGTGGGGGCGATGGGTGTCGTCCAGTTCGCCAAAGAACAGCGTCAGGCTGTCGTTGGCCCAGGTCATGCTGCCGTCGCAGTTTTCGAAGGACAGTTCGCTGACCTTGTCGTTGGACAATTCCTTCACGAACAGCGTGTAGATCTCATCGCCAGTGGTGTCCAGGCTGTAGGCCAGGCGCTGGTGATCCGGGCTGATGCTGAACGCGCCCAGGGCAAAGAATCCACCGCCGGCCAGCGCGTTCGGGTCCAGCAGCAGTTGCTCACGGCTTTCATCGACGGTCAGGCTGTCATCGGCCGGACGTGGGCAGCGATAGTGACGCGGATATTCGTCGCCGGCCGTGGTGCGCGTGTAATACAAGTACGGGCCCCAGGGGGAGGGCAGGGACAGGTCGGTCTCGAGGATCCGCCCCTTGATTTCCTGGAACAGCGTTTCGCGCAGTTCGGCCTGGTCGGCGAGTCGGGCTTGCTGGTAGCTGTTTTCAGCCTTGAGGTATTCGAGCACGGCATCGGTGTCGCGCTCCTGCAGCCAGGCATACGGGTCGACGCCGGGGTCCTTGCGGGCAATCGGGGCGTCGCAGATGTGGGCAGATAGGGGCATGGAAAAACTCTCGAGCGTAATACGAAAAGGGACAAGTGGCGTGCAGCGTCGGTTCGGTCGTCGAATTGGAAATTTGACCGCATGAGCCAGTCGCAGACGCCGGGGCAGCCTGACGAGCGAAAAGCCGTTACTATAAGCGCCTCTTTGCCTGCCTTGCCATGGACACCATGACCGAGAACGATTATCTGATTGCCTGGGGCTTGTACGCCTTTGCCGCCCTGGGCTGCCTCCTGGTTTGGATGCGCATGACCCGCTTCATGTGGCGCTGGTTGCGCGAGCCGCTGCGGCTGCTGATGGCGGTGCTGCTGTTGAGCCCCACCATCGTGGACCCGGTGAAGGAAAAGTTTGCCCCGGCGCTGGCCATCGCCGCCCTGGACGTATTGTTCAAGGTCGGCAACAACATCTGGCGCGCGGCGTCCGATCTGCTGATGTACGGCATGATCGCGTTCGGCCTTTATCTGATTTTCGTGCTGATCCGTTTCCCCATCGAGCGCGCTGCCAACGCTCGCAAGGAGCGGGCGGCCGCCGCAAAAGCCGCCGCCGCTGCGGAGCCTGATGACGAGCCGCCGTTCGGTGTGGCCGGCGACGACCGTTACGGTCGGCCCCCCGTACCGAGCAATCCCCAGCGTTCGCGAATCGAACCACGCCTGTAGCCGGGCTGCCCCATCAATCGAGGGTTCGAGCATGTGTGAATTATTGGGCATGAGCGCCAATGTGCCGACCGACATCGTGTTCAGCTTCACCGGGCTGATGCAGCGCGGCGGCAAGACCGGGCCGCACCGTGACGGCTGGGGCATCGCCTTCTACGAAGGCCGTGGCCTGCGCCTGTTCCAGGACCCGGCCGCGAGCAGCGAGTCGGAAGTGGCGAACCTGGTGCAGCGCTATCCGATCAAGAGCGAAGTGGTCATCGGCCACATCCGCCAGGCCAATGTCGGCAAGGTCTGCCTGTCCAATACCCACCCGTTCGTACGCGAATTGTGGGGCCGCAACTGGTGCTTTGCCCACAACGGCCAACTCGCCGACTTCCAGCCGGGCGCAAGCTTCTACCGCCCGGTGGGCGACACCGACAGCGAAGCGGCGTTCTGTGATTTGCTGAACCGCGTGCGCCAGGCCTTCCCCGAACCGGTGGACGTGGAGCAATTGTTGCCTTCGTTGATCGCTGCTTGCAGCGAATACCGCAGCAAAGGCGTGTTCAATTGCCTGCTCAGCGATGGCGACTGGCTGTTCTGCTATTGCTCGACCAAACTGGCCCAGATCACCCGACGCGCGCCGTTCGGCCCGGCGCGGCTCAAGGATGTCGACGTCATCGTGGATTTCCAGGCTGAAACCACCCCCAACGATGTGGTCACGGTGATCGCCACCGAACCCTTGACCGAAAACGAAACCTGGACCCGCTACGAACCGGGTCAATGGAGCCTGTGGCGACGCGGTGAATGCGTCAGCCATGGCCGCACCGAATAAGGACGTCACGTTATGTTGCTCAGTTATCTACGGCTGGTGTTGTTCGCGGTGGGCCTGCTGGTCGGGGTCCAGGTGCCGGGTTTCATCAATGATTACGCCAAGCGGGTCGAGGCGCACCTGATCGAGGCGCAAACCGGCCTGCAAGGTTTCCAGGGCACCGCCAATCAATTCTTCAAGGGCGACATGCAGGCCCTGGTGGCCCATTACCGCGCCAGCGAAGACCCGATCTTTCGCAGCGATGCCGACAGCCTGAACATCTTGCTCGTGCGCCAGCAGGCGCTGGACAAGCAGTTCCAGGCGATGCAAGGCCCGTGGTACATCCGCTTGCTGCAAGTGGCGCTGGCGGCCGATCCGGATATTCGCAAGGAAACCTGGAACGGCTACAGCTACCAGATCCTGCTGACCCCGGAAGCGATGATCTGGGGCATCAGCGGCGCGATGTTGCTGTCGTTCGGCCTGGAATGCCTGTTCCGCCTGATCGACTGGGTGGTGCTGGGCGGCAAGCGCTTGCGCCAGAGCCGGCCGATTGAAGAGCGTGACCTGCGCGGGCTCTGACTCGATTGTTCAGTGAGCTTCCTGTGGCGAGGGAGCTTGCTCCC
>NZ_JAOSHO010000439.1 GCF_025917275.1 Pseudomonas agronomica
CAGTGCGCTGGTGGCCTCGTCCAGCAGCAGGATCGGGGCATTCTTGAGCATCACCCGGGCGATGGCGATGCGTTGACGCTGGCCGCCGGAAAGCTTGATGCCACGTTCACCGACGAGGGTGTCGTAGCCGGAGTGGCCTTGCTTGTCGCTCAGTTGGTTGATGAATCCATCGGCCTGGGCGCTGGCGGCAGCGCTGCGGATCTGCTCATCGGTCGCGTCAGGTCGGCCATAGGCGATGTTGTCACGGATGGACCGGTGCAGCAGCGATGTGTCCTGGGTGACCATGCCGATGGCGCTACGCAGGCTGTCCTGGGTGATATGGGCAATGTTCTGCCCGTCGATCCGGATCTCGCCGCTGTCCACGTCGTAGAAGCGCAGCAGCAGGTTGATCAGCGTTGATTTTCCGGCACCGGAGCGGCCCACCAGGCCGATCTTTTCGCCTGGGCGAATGCTCAGGCTCAGGCCATCGAGGACCTGGCGCTCACCGTTGTAATTGAAGCGCACGTTGTCGAAGGTCACCGCGCCACCCGTGGTGACCAGCACGCCAGCGTCCGGCGCATCTTGTACCTTGGGGCCACGGGTCAAGGTCGCCATGCCATCCTGCACGGTGCCGATGTTCTCGAACAGCGAGGTCATCTGCCACATGATCCAGTGCGACATGCCATTGATGCGCAACGCCATGGCCGTAATCGCCGCGACGGCGCCAGTGCCCACTTCGCCTTGATGCCACAGCCACAGGGCATAACCGCCTGAGCCCATGATCAACGCGACCACCAATGCCTGGTTGACGATCTCGAACTGGCTGACCAGGCGCATCTGGCGAAAACCGGTCTGCTTGAAGTCCTCCATGGCGGCGCGGGCGAAATGGGCTTCGCGCTTGGAATGGGAGAATAGCTTCACCGTGGTGATGTTGGTGTAGGCGTCGGAGATACGCCCGGTCATCGACGACCGCGCATTGGCCTGTTCTTGCCCGACTTTCTCCAGGCGCGGCACGAAGTAGCGCATGGCAACACCGAACAAGACCACCCAGGCAATGAAAGGCAGCATCAACTTCAGGTCAAAGCCGCCAGCCAACGCGATGATTGCAATGAAGTAAACGCCGATCCCGGGAATGATCTCGATGAGGGTGAACAGCACCTCGCGCACCGACAGCGCCGTCTGCATCACTTTGGTGGTGACCCGGCCGGAGAACTCGTCGGAGAAGAACGAAAGGCTTTGTCGCAGCATCAGCCGATGAAAATCCCAGCGCAGCCGCAACGGCAGGTTGATCGCCAAGACTTGGTGCTGGACCATCGTGCGCAACGCGACCAGGCCAATGCTGGTGACCAGCATGATGCCGATCCCCCACAACACCCGGCTTTCCTGCCCGGCCGCATCGCCACCTGACTGCCAGGTGGAAAGCAGGTCCACCACTTGCCCGAGGAAAGAAAACAGCCAGGCTTCGTAGATCGACACACCGGCGCTGAGCAGCGCGAACGCCAGGATGTAACCGCGAGCGCCCCGGGTGCAGGCCCACAGGAACCGGGCCAGACCGTCGGGTGGCGGTGGGACTTCGTCGGGCGGGAAAGGGTCGAGCCGTTGTTCGAATGCGTGAAGCATGGTGATCTCCAAAACGATCTGACAGGGAGATTCTGGCATTTAACGATGGATTTGAGGACTTTCGAGGGGCCATCAGCTTATGTGCCTAGGTCATCCGTCCTATAGGCAGTTTCCAGGAATGACTGCTATAACCAATTCCACATGCCATATGCACGTAAAAGGAGTTTTGCGTGCGCGCCTTGAATGATTCGAGACTGATAGGGAGATCACCTCTGTGGTGGATGTTCTTCGATTTGACCAAAACGCCACGTTCCTGCACGCCGCCCACCTGACTACCGAGCCGTTGCGACCGGGCACCGGGCCCTTGGCGGTGATCCGCGCAGCTTGGAAGCCGTGATGGCAATCACCCAGAACAATCGCCTGGTCCAGGTCGACAGTCCCCTCGGCGCGGACACCCTGTTGTTGCAAGGCATGGATGGCAGTGAAGAGCTGGGGCGGTTGTTCCACTACGAATTGGACCTCACCTCGGAAAACCGCGCGATCCAGTTCGATCAATTACTCGGCAAGCCGATGGGCCTGACCCTTGAGCTTTACGACGGCGGCAAGCGCTACTTCCACGGCATCGTCAGCAATTGCCGGCAGTTGACGGGCCACGGCCAATTCGCCGGTTACCGCGTCAGCCTGCGTCCCTGGTTCTGGCTGCTCACGCGCACCTCCGATTGCCGGATTTTCCAGAACAAGACCGTGCCGGACATCATCAAGCAAGTGTTCCGCGACCTCGGTTTCTCGGACTTCGAAGACAGCCTGAGCGGTAGCTACCGCGAGTGGGAATATTGCGTGCAGTACCGCGAGACAAGCTTCGACTTCGTCAGCCGGCTGATGGAGCAGGAAGGCATCTATTACTACTTCCGCCATGAGAAGGCCCGTCATGTGCTGGTCCTGGCCGACGCCTACGGCGCGCACTCCACGGCGGCGGACTATGCCTCGGTGCCCTTCTACCCGCCCGATCGGCAGATGCGCGAGCGCGATCATTTCTATGATTGGCAAATGGCCCGGGAGGTGCAGCCTGGTTCGCTGGCGCTGAACGACTACGACTTTTTGCGTCCCCGCGCCAGCCTCGAGGTGCGTTCCAGTGTGCCGCGCAATCACACTAACGGCGAGTACCCGCTCTATGACTATCCCGGTGAATACGTCCAAAGCAACGACGGCGACCACTACGCGCGTACCCGTATCGAAGCCATTCACAGCCAGTTCGAGCGCGTGCAGTTACGCGGTCGCGCTCGCGGGCTGGGCTGCGGCCATTTGTTCACGCTGACCGGCTACGACCGCGCGGACCAGAACCGCGAATACCTGGTGGTCATCGCCCGCTATCAGATCCGCCAGGAGGCCTATGAAAGCGGCCAACCGGACCTGGCCGAACAGTTCGTCAGTGAACTGGACTGCATGGATGCCAGCCAGGTCTTCCGTCCCCTGCCCCTCACACCCATGCCCATCGTTCGCGGCCCCCAGACGGCCGTGGTGGTCGGACCCGGTGGCGAGGAAATCTGGACCGACCAATACGGCCGGGTCAAAGTGCATTTCCATTGGGATCGCCATGACCAGTCCAACGAAAACAGCTCCTGCTGGATTCGCGTGTCCCAGGCCTGGGCCGGCAAGAATTGGGGTTCGGTGCAGATTCCGAGGATCGGCCAGGAAGTCATCGTCAGCTTCCTCGAAGGGGATCCGGACCGGCCGATCATCACCGGCCGCGTCTACAACGCCGAGCAGACGGTGCCCTACAAGTTGCCGGCCAATGCCACCCAGAGCGGGGTGAAAAGCCGCTCAAGCAAGGATGGCACCCAGGCCAACTTCAATGAAATCCGCATGGAAGACAAGAAAGGTGCGGAGCAACTGTTCATCCATGCCGAGAAGAACCAGGACATCGAGGTCGAGAACGACGAGACCCACTGGGTCGGGCATGACCGCAGCAAGACCATCGACAACGACGAGACCGTGCGCGTCAAACACGACCGCACGGAAAGGGTCGACAACAATGAGACGATTTCCATCGGCGTCGATCGTACCGAGGATGTCGGCAACAACGAAAAGATCACCATTGGCGCCAATCGCACCGAGCGCGTGGGCAACAACGAGACCATCACCATTGGTGCTGACCGCACGGAAAAGGTCGGCGCCAACGAGAAAATCAGCATCGCCGGCAACCGCACGGAGGACGTCGGCGGCAACGAGACCATCGGCATCTCTGGCAACCGCAACGAGACGGTCCAGGGCAACGAGGGAATCGAGATCAATGGCAACCAGGGCACGCGGATCGGCCAGAACGAATCCCGGGACGTCGCGCAAAACCGCAGCACCGGCATCAAGCAGAACGACAGCCTGGACGTGGGCAAGCATTTCTCCCTCAACGCCGGCGATTCGATCAGCCTGACCACGGGCGCGGCCAGCATCACCCTGAAGAAAGACGGCAGCATTGTGATCAGCGGCAAGAACATCACCATCGACGGCTCCGGTGCCATCAACATCAAGGCCAACAAGAACGTAGTCGTCAAAGGCCAGAAGATCCTGCAGAACTAGCCACGGAGTGGGCGTCATGAGCGTTGAGTATCATTTTCCGCAATCCCCCACTGCCCCTTCGGTGCGCGTCGACGGCGTGGTG
>NZ_JAOSHO010000044.1 GCF_025917275.1 Pseudomonas agronomica
TTGGCCTAGGGCGATAGATAGATATCAGCCGCCCTTGTGCAATTTGCTCATCAACTCCGCCTCGGCCTGGGTCAGGCCGCACGCCTGGGTCAGTTCGTCGATGCTGGCGCCCATGCCGACCAGTCGGGCGGCTTGGGCGAAGGACAGGCTGGAGGGGTCGCGCTGTTCCAACTGTGCCAGTTTGTCCGGCAACGGCGCGACCACGGCACGCAGCTCATGGAGCGCTTCGCCCATGCGCACGGTGCCGTTCTGATAGTCGTCGACACGCTTGGCCAGGTCCTTGATGCGCTGGTCGCGCAGCGCATCACCCTGGGCCTGCTGAGCGGCGATATCCCGCTGGCCACGTATGTAGGACAAAAACATCGCCAGCGTGCCTGCCCAGAAAAGGAACAGGACAATGACTGCTACCTCAAGAATCAAATCAGATACTCTCCAGTTCCGACCACTCTTCTTCGCTCATCATTTTTTCCAGTTCGACCAGGATCAGCAACTCGTTGTTCTTGTTGCAGACACCCTGGATGAACTTCGCCGATTCTTCGTTACCGACGTTAGGCGCGGTTTCGATTTCCGACTGACGCAAGTAAACCACTTCGGCCACGCTGTCGACCAGGATACCGACCACTTGCTTGTCGGCCTCGATGATCACGATACGGGTGTTGTCGTTGACCTCGGTGGAGCTCAGGCCGAAACGCTGGCGGGTGTCGATGACGGTCACGACGTTACCGCGCAGGTTGATGATGCCCAGCACATAGCTTGGCGCACCCGGAACCGGGGCGATCTCGGTGTAGCGCAGCACTTCCTGCACACGCATCACGTTGATGCCGTAGGTTTCGTTATCGAGCTTGAACGTCACCCATTGCAAGATCGGATCTTCGGAACCCTTGAGAGACGACGCCTTATCATTCATACCCTGACCCCTCGAAAAACCGCCTGTGGCGGTGTGTGTTCTGTCCGGCGGCGCCCTGCGCCGCCGGTTGTCTTATTTCGGTTTCCGGACCGGCTTGCCGCCGTCCAGGTGTTTTGCCCCGCCGCTGGCGATCAGTTCCGCCAGTTCGGACACGTCCAGCAAGGCGCACATATGTTCAATTACCGTACCGGCCAGCCATGGCCGTTGCCCTCGATGGCTGCGCCATTTGATCTCGTTCGGGTCCAGGCGCAGCGAACGGCTGACCTGATGCACCGCCAATCCCCATTCGTAACCCTGCACCGAAATCACGTACTGCAGGCCCTGGCGAAAATCATCGCGATAACGGTCCGGCATGACCCAGCGTGCGGTATCCAGCACCTTCAGGTTGCCGGCCTGGCTCGGCAGGATTCCGAGGAACCACTCCGGCTGGCCAAACAACGGCGTCAATTCCTGGCCGGCCAGTGAGTAGATCGATCCCAGGCAGACCAGCGGCACTGCCAGCGTCAATCCAGCCACATCAAACAACAGACACTCAAACGGCTCGGCGGCCCATGCCGGACGGTCATCGACCTGCACCGGCGGCGGTGTGTTGCTCGGCGGCATGTGGATTTCCACCACCGGCGTCACCAGGCCCTGTAGCAACGGCGCGACGGTGGAGACCGGCGCCAGGATCGGTGCGGGGGCCTCCATCACTGCCACCTGAGGCCTGACGGACGGTGTTTCAACCGGTGCAACTACCACCGATGCCTGCGCGTCACGGGCCTGCTCTTCGAGCACGGCTGCCTGAAACTCATCCAGCACGACCTCGGCCTCGACGGGCTCGGGCAACGCCTCTACTACGCTCGGCTGCGCTGGTAACTCTTCAGTCGCTTCCTGCAAGAGCCCGTCCAGATAGGACTGCAAGGCCATTTGCGGACGCGAGGTTGTCTTGATCGGGCGGTTCATTGGAACTGTGCGCCACTTGAAAAGGTTATCGGCATGAATGCCATGAGACTTGAGCTCGCAAAACTGTCAGGCATCCAAGTAGGAGCTGCCGAAGGCTGCGATCCTTTGATCTTGATCTTCGGGATATCCACGCTCCCTGAAAGATCGCAGGCTGCGCCAGCTCCTACAACGCCAGCGCCGACAACACCTGCTCCCACATACAGAGATTTCAATCAGGCCACCTGCTGCGGAACGAGCTGCTGGGCCAACAGATGCTTGAGCAGCGCGCGATAGGCCAGTACACCGCGGCTTTTGCCATCGAACTGCGACGGCGTCACACCGGCACGGCTGGCGTCTCGCAGGCGGGTGTCGACCGGGATGTAGCCTTGCCAGATGTCATCCGGGTACATGTCGCGCAACACCCGCAGGGTACCGAGGGACGCCTGGGTGCGACGGTCGAACAAGGTCGGCACGATATTGAACGCCAATGATTGCTTGCGGGAACGGTTGACCATCGCCAGGGTGTTGACCATGCGCTCCAGCCCTTTCACCGCGAGGTGTTCGGTCTGCACCGGGATCACCAACTGCTGGCTGGCCGCCAAGGCGTTGACCATCAGCAGGCCCAGCAATGGCGGGCTGTCGATGATCGCGTAATCGAAATCCTGCCACAGCTGCGCCAGACTCTTGGCGATCACCAGGCCCAGGCCGCTCTGGCCCGGCGACTGGCGCTCCAGGGTGGCCAGGGCCGTGCTCGACGGCAACAGGGAAATCCGCTCATCACTGGTCGACAGCAGCAATTGCCCCGGCAAGCCCTCGGGCACGGTGCCCTTGTGCAGGAACAGGTCGTAGTTGCTGTGCTCCAGGCTGTCGGGATCGTAGCCGAAATAACTGGTCATCGAGCCGTGGGGATCCAGATCGACGATGACCACGCGCTTGCCCGCCTCGGCCAGCAACCCGGCTAAAGCGATGGAGGATGTGGTTTTGCCCACACCACCTTTTTGATTGGCGACTGCCCAGACTCTCATTCGGATCGTTCCTCCCGGTCGAGACGGACTCGACCGAGAAATAGCTCGGTTATAAAGCCGGTGACGGAGAATTGACGGCGTTCTGTCTTCCCGGCGACTTGACCGGGGTCGGTGCAGTTTGTGTGCCAGCCCGCTTCAATGCCGCATCCGGTTTTGCATTGGCCGTGCCGGTGCCGGTCAGGCTGCGACGCACATCGAGGTTGCGCGAGACCACCAGCACCACCCGCCGGTTGCGCGCGCGCCCTTCGACGGTGGCATTGTTGGCCACCGGCTGGAACTCGCCGTAGCCCACCGACGCCAGGCGACCGGGGTTGACGCCCTGCATGGCGAGCATGCGCACGATGCTCGCCGAACGGGCCGAAGACAGTTCCCAGTTGGTCGGGTACTGCGCGGTGCGGATCGGCTGGTCATCGGTGAACCCTTCGACGTGGATCGGGTTGTCGAACGGTTTCAGGATCGCCGCGACCTTATCGATGATGTTGAACGCCATGTCGCTGGGCATTGCGTCGCCGCTGCCGAACAGCAGGCTGGAATTGAGTTCGATCTCGACCCACAACTCGTTGCCACGCACGGTCATCTGGTTCGAACTGATCAAGTCGCCGAACGCGGCGCTGATGTCGTCGGCAATGCTCTTCAACGGATCGCTGCTACCGGCAATGCCGGCGTCGACCTGTTCGGCATCCTTGACCAGGGGCTTGGCGGGGGTCACCGTCTTGGGACGCTCCTCGCCAATCGGAATGGGCTTGAGGGCACGATCGGAATCGGTAAAGACGCCGATCAACGCTTCGGAAATGACCTTGTACTTGCCTTCGTTGACCGAAGAGATCGAATACATGACCACGAAAAAGGCGAACAGCAGCGTGATGAAGTCGGCGTAGGAAACGAGCCAGCGTTCATGGTTGACGTGTTCTTCGTGATGTCTGCGACGTGCCATGGCCTTAATCCATGAAGCCCTGGAGCTTCAACTCGATGGAACGCGGGTTTTCACCTTCGGCGATCGACAGGATCCCTTCCAGCAACATTTCGCGATAGCGCGACTGGCGCAGCGCGATGGACTTGAGCTTGGCCGCGATCGGCAGCAACACCAGGTTGGCACTCGCCACGCCATAGATGGTGGCGACGAAGGCCACGGCGATGCCGCTGCCCAGTTGCGAGGGATCGGCCAGGTTGCCCATCACGTGGATCAGGCCCATGACCGCGCCAATGATGCCGATGGTCGGCGCGTAGCCGCCCATGCTCTCGAACACTTTCGCCGCTTCGATGTCGCGGGCTTCCTGGGTGTAGAAATCCACTTCCAGGATGCTGCGGATCGCTTCGGGTTCGGCGCCATCCACCAGCAATTGCAAGCCCTTGCGCGAGTAGCTGTCCGGTTCGGCATCGGCCACCCCTTCCAGCCCCAGCAGGCCTTCCTTGCGCGCCGTCAGGCTCCAATTCACCACGCGGTCGATGCCGCCGGCCAGGTCGACGCGAGGCGGAAACAGGATCCAGGCCAGGGTCTGCATGGCCCGCTTGAACGCACTCATGGGCGACTGCAACAGCGCGGCGCCGATGGTGCCACCGAGCACGATCAATGCGGCCGGGCCGTTGGCCAGCGCACCAAGGTGACCGCCTTCCAGATAGTTGCCACCAATGATGGCGACAAACGCCATGATGATGCCGATCAGGCTGAGCACATCCATTACAGACACGCCTCGACCAGATGTTTACCCATATCGTCCAGGCTGTAGACCGCATCGGCGAGGTCGGCCTTGACGATCGCCATGGGCATGCCGTAGATCACGCAACTGGCTTCATCCTGGGCCCAGATCGCACTGCCGCCCTGCTTGAGCAGGCGCGCGCCCTCACGACCGTCGGCGCCCATGCCGGTGAGCACCACCGCCAGAACTTTGTCACCGTAGGATTTCGCCGCGGAACCGAAGGTGATATCCACGCAAGGCTTGTAGTTCAAGCGTTCGTCGCCTGGCAGGATTTTCACCGCGCCACGACCGTCGATCATCATCTGCTTGCCACCCGGCGCCAGCAGCGCCAGGCCTGGCCGCAGGATGTCGCCATCCTCGGCTTCCTTGACGCTGATGCGGCAGAGTTTGTCCAGGCGCTCGGCGAATGCCTTGGTGAACGCGGCGGGCATGTGCTGGATCAACACGATCGGTGCCGGGAAGTTGGCCGGCAATTGGGTCAGGACCCGTTGCAGTGCCACCGGGCCACCGGTAGACGTGCCGATGGCGACCAGTTTGTAGGCCTTGCGCTTGGGCGCTGGCGACGACGGGCTGGCTGGCGCCGGGCGAGCGGGTGCCGGTGCCGGAGCGCTGCGAACCGGTGCCGGGTTGAAACTGTTCGACGCAGAAGGCGCAGGCGCTGGCGCAGCAGTCGGCGCGGGCGCCGGTGCGCTGTAGGCGCTGGCGCGGCGGTTGCTGCGGGAAATGCTGTGGACCTTTTCACACAGCAACTGGCGGACCTTGTCCGGGTTGCGCGAAATGTCTTCGAAGTTCTTTGGCAGGAAGTCCACCGCCCCGGCGTCCAGCGCATCGAGGGTGACCCGAGCGCCTTCATGGGTCAGGGAGGAGAACATCAAGACCGGGGTTGGGCAGCGCTGCATGATATGCCGCACCGCCGTGATGCCATCCATCATCGGCATCTCGTAGTCCATGGTGATCACGTCCGGCTTGAGCGCCAGGGCCTGATCGATCGCCTCTTTGCCGTTGGTCGCCGTACCGACGACCTGAATGCTCGTGTCCGCCGAAAGAATTTCCGAGACGCGGCGGCGGAAAAACCCCGAATCGTCCACCACCAGGACTTTAACTACCATAAACACTCCGTTAGACGAGGCGCGGCGTCGAGCCACGCCCCTCCAGAATCAAATACGCCGTGCGGCGTAGCGCTTGAGCATGCTTGGCACATCGAGAATCAACGCGATGCGGCCGTCGCCGGTGATGGTGGCGCCGGACATGCCCGGGGTGCCCTGGAGCATCTTGCCTAATGGCTTGATGACCACTTCTTCCTGGCCCACCAACTGGTCGACGACGAAGCCGATCCGCTGGGTGCCCACCGAAAGGATCACCACATGGCCCTCGCCTTGCTCGACATGGGCGGCAGAGCTGACCAGCCAACGCTTGAGGTAGAACAGCGGCAATGCCTTGTCCCGCACGATGACCACTTCCTGGCCGTCGACCACATTGGTGCGCGACAGGTCGAGGTGGAAAATTTCGTTGACGTTGACCAGTGGGAAGGCGAACGCCTGGTTGCCCAGCATCACCATCAGGGTTGGCATGATCGCCAGGGTCAACGGGACCTTGATGACGATCTTCGAGCCCTGGCCCTTGGTCGAGTAAATGTTGATCGAGCCGTTGAGCTGGGAAATCTTGGTTTTCACCACGTCCATGCCCACGCCACGACCGGATACGTCGGAGATCTCGGTCTTGGTCGAGAAGCCCGGGGCGAAGATCAGGTTGTAGCACTCGGTGTCGCTCAGGCGATCGGCCGCATCCTTGTCCATCACGCCGCGCTTCACGGCGATCGCTCGGAGGACGTTCGGGTCCATGCCCTTGCCGTCGTCGGAGATCGACAGCAGGATGTGGTCGCCTTCCTGCTCGGCGGCCAGGATCACCTTGCCGCTGCGAACCTTGCCCGACGCTTCGCGCTCTTCCGGCGACTCGATGCCATGGTCGACCGCGTTGCGCACCAAGTGGACCAGCGGGTCGGCCAGGGCCTCGACAAGGTTCTTGTCGAGGTCGGTCTCTTCACCCACCAGTTCCAGGTTGATTTCTTTCTTGAGCTGGCGAGCCAGGTCGCGAACCAGGCGCGGGAAGCGCCCGAAGACTTTCTTGATCGGCTGCATCCGGGTCTTCATGACCGCGGTCTGCAGGTCGGCCGTGACCACGTCGAGGTTCGACACGGCCTTGGACATGGCTTCGTCCTGGCTGTTGAGGCCCAGGCGCACCAGGCGGTTACGCACCAGCACCAGTTCGCCGACCATGTTCATGATCTCGTCCAGGCGGGCGGTGTCGACCCGAACCGTGGTCTCGGCTTCGCTGGCCGGTTTTTCCGCAGGCGGTGCCGCCGGAGCACGGGCTGGCGCCGGGGCGGCGGCAGCGGCCGGTTTGGGCGTCTCGGCCTTTGGTTCCGGCGCCTTCGCGGCCGGTTTTGGCGCAGCCTTGGCGGCGGGTGCGACAGTCGCGGCGGCGGTGGTTGCAGCGGCTGGCGCGGCGGAAGCCTTGCCGACTTCGCTGAACTTGCCCTTGCCATGCAGCTCGTCGAGCAGCGATTCGAATTCGTGGTCGCTGATCAGGTCACTGCCGGCTGCCGCGGCCGCTGGCTTGGCCGGGCTCGGCGCGGAGGCAATGGCCGAATCCAGCGCATCGACGGCAAAGTTGCCCTTGCCATGCAACTGGTCGAGCAAGGCTTCGAATTCGTCATCGGTAATGTCGGAGTTATCCCCTGCTGCCTTTGGCGCAGCCGGGGCGGCCGGCGCTGCGACCGCATCGGCGGCGAACTGGCCTTTGCCGTGCAACTGGTCAAGCAGCGACTCGAACTCGTCGTCGGTGATTTCGTCGCTGGCAGCGGCATCGGCGGCTGGCGTAGCAGGAGTGGCAGGTGCGGCTGGAGCCTCGGCTTCGGCCTTGACGGCGTTCAGCGAGTCCAGCAGCGATTCGAATTCATGATCGGTGATATCGCCCGATTCCTCGGCGACCGGTTCTTCCACCACCGGCTCGGCCACCGCTGCGGCTTCGTCAGCCGACTGCGGCTCGGCCAGGCGCGACAGCGCGGCGAGCAGCTCGGGTGTGGCCGGGGTGATCGGCGAGCGCTCGCGCACTTCGCTGAACATGCTGTTGACCGCATCCAGCGCTTCGAGCACCACGTCCATCAGTTCCGAGTCGACGCGACGCTCACCCTTGCGCAGGATGTCGAACACGTTCTCGGCAATGTGGCAGCACTCCACCAGCTCGTTGAGCTGGAGGAAGCCGGCGCCTCCTTTTACAGTGTGGAAACCGCGAAAAATTGCATTGAGCAGATCCGCATCATCAGGTCGGCTTTCCAGCTCGACCAGCTGTTCGGACAGTTGCTCTAGAATCTCGCCGGCCTCAACCAGGAAATCCTGAAGGATCTCTTCATCGGCGCCGAAGCTCATTAATGGCTGCTCCTAAAATAGGGCTAAAACTAGAATCCAAGGCTGGACAGCAAATCGTCCACATCGTCCTGACCGGACACAACGTCTTCTCTTTTATCGGCATGAATCTGCGGACCTTCACCCTGAGAGAGATGTTTTTGTGGATCTTTTTCAGCAAGCATCGCTTCACGGTCGTGTTCGATGCCGGCAAAGCGGTCAACCTGGCTAGCCATCAACACCAGCTTGAGCAGATTGCTTTCCACTTCGGTGACCAGTTGGGTCACGCGCTTGATTACCTGACCGGTGAGGTCCTGGTAATCCTGGGCCAACAGAATGTCGTTGAGGTTGCTTGCCACGGCGCGGTTCTCGGCGCTGCTGCGCGTCAGGAAACCGTCGACCCGACGGGCCAGCTCGCGAAATTCCTCGGCGCCGACTTCGCGACGCATGAACCGTCCCCAATCGATGCTCAACGCCTGGGCTTCCTCGCTCAGGCCGTTGACCAGGGGCGTTGCGCTTTCCACCAGGTCCATGGTGCGGTTGGCCGCGGCTTCGGTCAGCTTGACCACATAGCCCAGGCGTTCGGTCGCGTCGGTAATCTGCGAGACTTCCTCGGCCTGCGGCATGTTCGGATCGATCTGGAAATTGACGATCGCGCTGTGCAGTTCACGGGTGAGCTTGCCGACTTCCTGGTACAGACCACGATCGCGGGTCTGGTTGAGCTCATGAATCATTTGAACCGCATCGCCGAAGCGGCCCTTTTCAAGGCTGTCGACCAGTTCGCGGGCATGTTTTTTCAGGGTCGATTCGAAATCGCCCATTGAAGATTCGTTGTCCATAGCTCCCCCGTGGCGCCGTTAACCGATGCGTTCGAAGATTTTTTCGATCTTCTCTTTCAACGCCTGGGCCGTGAAGGGTTTGACCACATAGCCGTTTACACCGGCCTGGGCCGCTTCGATGATCTGCTCGCGCTTGGCTTCGGCAGTCACCATCAGCACGGGGAGATGCTTGAGTTTTTCGTCGGCGCGCACATGGCGCAGCAAGTCGATACCGGTCATGCCAGGCATGTTCCAGTCAGTCACCAGAAAGTCGATGCTCCCGCTGTTGAGAACCGGAATGGCAGTGGTGCCATCGTCGGCCTCGACCGTGTTGGTGAACCCAAGGTCACGCAACAGGTTTTTTATGATCCGCCGCATCGTTGAGAAGTCATCAACGATGAGGATTTTCATGTTCTTGTCCAATTCGACCTCCAAGCAGTCTTAAACGCGCCCAGCACCTGAACGCGCCATTTCAATCAATCCGGCACAACACTCGACAACGGTCTGGAGCACAACGGATGGAGACTGGCGCGGCACTTGCCATGCCTGCCCCGCTCGCAACATCTCCGCACCGCCTGTCAGCGTGCTCGCCACTCCCCCAAACGCCCCCGCAAACGGGCCGCGCACTGGCTGTGTAACTGGCTGACCCGCGATTCGCTGACCCCCAGGACCTCACCGATTTCCTTGAGGTTCAGCTCTTCGTCGTAGTACAGCGCCAAGACCAGTCGCTCACGCTCCGGCAAATTGGCAATCGCATCCGCCAACGCACTCTGGAAGCGTTCATCTTCCAGGTCGCGCGATGGCTCCATGTGAGCACTTGCGCCATCCTCATGCAGCCCTTCGTGTTCGCCGTCCTGCAACAGGTCGTCGAAACTGAACAGGCGGCTGCCCAAGGTATCGTTCAAAATCCCGTAATAATCGTCGAGACTCAATTGGAGTTCGGCCGCAACCTCATGATCTTTAGCGTCACGCCCGGTTTTCGCTTCAATCGCGCGAATCGCGTCGCTGACCATGCGGGTATTGCGGTGCACCGAACGCGGCGCCCAATCGCCCTTGCGGACTTCATCGAGCATGGCGCCGCGAATGCGGATACCGGCATACGTCTCGAAACTCGCGCCTTTGCTGGCGTCGTATTTGTTCGCCACTTCCAGCAGGCCAATCATGCCCGCCTGGATCAGGTCTTCGACCTGGACACTGGCCGGCAAGCGTGCCAGCAAGTGATAGGCGATGCGCTTGACCAATGGCGCGTAACGCTCGATCAATTCGTACTGGGCGTCCCGTGCCGATTTTTTGTAGAGATGGTTGTAACCGCTGGCTGTCATAACACGGGCCCTGCTGTTTGTTGCACAAGACGCTCGACGAAAAACTCCAGATGCCCGCGTGGGTTGGCGGGCAGTGGCCAGGTATCGACCTTCTGGGCGATCGCCTTGAACGCCAGCGCGCATTTGGAACGTGGAAAGGCTTCATATACGGCACGTTGCTTCTGGACCGCCTTGCGTACGCTTTCGTCGTAAGGCACTGCGCCGACGTATTGTAGGGCGACGTCCAGGAAGCGATCCGTGACCTTTGTCAACTTGGCGAACAGGTTGCGCCCTTCCTGCGGGCTCTGGGCCATGTTGGCCAGGACGCGGAACCGGTTCATGCCATAGTCGCGGTTAAGCAGTTTGATCAGGGCGTAGGCGTCGGTGATGGACGTCGGCTCGTCGCAGACCACCAGCAGGACTTCCTGCGCGGCGCGGACAAAACTGACCACCGAGTCACCGATGCCGGCAGCCGTGTCGATCACCAGCACATCGAGGTTGTCGCCGATGTCGCTGAAAGCCTGGATCAGACCGGCGTGCTGTGCCGGGGTCAGGTGCACCATGCTCTGGGTGCCGGAAGCGGCCGGCACGATGCGAATCCCGCCGGGCCCCTGCAGGAGCACGTCGCGCAGTTCGCAGCGACCTTCGATCACGTCCGCCAGGGTGCGCTTGGGTGTCAGCCCCAGCAGCACGTCGACGTTCGCCAGGCCCAGGTCGGCGTCCAGCAACATGACCCGTCGGCCTAGCTCTGCCAGGGCCAGGGACAAGTTCACTGACACGTTAGTCTTCCCGACGCCACCTTTGCCGCCGGTCACCGCGATCACCTGTACGGGATGCATGCTGCCCATGTTCGTTCTTTACCTTGTCTTACTTAGACGGAGGCCACATTACTGGCTGCGCGTTCACATACGGAACAATGCATGGCAGACCATCGATGTAGGTACAAAAAATATTCATGAATACCTCAGCCAACCTGCTTGGTCGGGCTGTGGTAGATATCAGCGAACATGTCAGCCATGGCTTCTTCGCTGGGTTCTTCCTGCATTTGCACACTCACGGCACGACTGACCAGTTGGTGACGGCGCGGCAGATGCAAATCATCCGGGATCCGCGGCCCGTCGGTCAGGTAGGCCACCGGTAGTTCATGACCGATCGCCAGGCTCAACACCTCGCCCAGGCTTGCCGTTTCGTCCAGCTTAGTCAGGATGCAGCCGGCCAGCCCGCAGCGTTTGTAGCTGTGGTATGCGGCGGTTAGAACCTGTTTCTGGCTGGTGGTTGCCAACACGAGATAATTTTTTGACTTGATGCCACGTCCGGCCAGGCTTTCCAGTTGCATGCGCAGGGCCGGATCGCTGGCTTGCAGGCCAGCGGTGTCGATCAGCACGACGCGCTTGCGCATCAACGGTTCCAGCGCCTGGGCCAATGATTGGCCCGGATCCACATGGGTCACCGACACATTGAGGATCCGACCCAGGGTCTTGAGTTGCTCCTGGGCGCCGATACGGAAACTGTCCATGCTCACCAGGGCGATACTCTGGGCGCCGTACTTGAGGACATAACGGGCCGCGAGCTTGGCCAGGGTGGTGGTCTTGCCCATGCCGGCCGGGCCGACCATGGCAATCACTCCGCCTTCTTCCAGTGGCTCGACTTCCGGTGTGGCGATCATCCGCGCCAGGTGCGCCAGCAGCATGCGCCAGGCCTGGCGAGGCTCGTCGATGCCGTTGATCAGCGCCAGCAGGTCACGCGCCAACGGGCCGGACAGGCCAATGCGTTGCAGGCGACGCCACAGGTTGGCCTGGGCTGGACGGCTGCCTTGCAGTTGGTTCCAGGCCAGCGAACCGAGCTGGACTTCCATCAGTTCGCGCAGACTGTTGAGTTCAAAACGCATCGAGTCGAGGGCGCGCGGGTCGACACCCCGGGCAGGCGCGGCGGGTGCCGGCTCCGGGCGACGCGGCTCGGCCGGCGTGGCTTCGACCAACGGTTCGGCGGCGGTCAGCGGCAGGCCTGCGGTCAGTGGCTGGCCCGCAAACAATTGACGATTGGTGCCAGCGCTCGCCGCGCCTTCGCTGCTGCGCAGGCTCAATTCGGCCTGGGCGCTGGCAATGCGCGACTGGGTCTTGCGCAGCTCATCCTCGAGTTCCATGTTCGGAACGCGCGGGGCCAGCGCCGACAATTTGTAATCCAGCGCAGCCGTCAGCTCGACACCGCCAGCGATCCGGCGATTGCCAATGATGGCAGCTTCAGCGCCCAGCTCGTCACGTACCAGCTTCATGGCCTGACGCATATCGGCGGCGAAAAAACGCTTCACTTGCATAAACCACTACCTCAGCCGTTGGGCCCTACTGTCGCAACGATGGTCACTTGCTTGTTGTCCGGTATTTCCTGGTACGCCAGCACATGCAGCCCCGGGACCGCGAGGCGCCCGAATCGCGAGAGCATCGCGCGAATCGGACCGGCCACCAGCAGGATCACCGGCTGGCCTTGCATCTCTTGCCGCTGGGCTGCGTCGATCAACGAACGTTGCAGCTTCTCGGCCATGCTTGGCTCCAGCAGGACACCCTCTTCCGAGCCTTGTCCTGCCTTCTGAAGACTATTGAGCAATATCTGTTCCAACCTTGGTTCCAGAGTGATCACAGGCAGCTCAGACTCAGTGCCTACAATGCTTTGGACGATTGCACGGGATACGCCGACCCGCACCGCAGCCACCAAGGCGGCGGTATCTTGACTCTTCGAAGCGTTGTTGGCGATCGCCTCGGCGATGCTGCGAATGTCGCGCACCGGCACTTGTTCAGCCAACAGCGCCTGCAGCACTTTGAGCAACTGCGACAGCGAAACCACGCCTGGCACCAGTTCTTCAGCCAGCTTCGGCGAGCCTTTGGCCAGTACTTGCAGCAATTGCTGGACTTCTTCGTGGCCGATCAGCTCGCTGGAGTGCTTGTAGAGAATCTGGTTCAAGTGAGTCGCAACCACCGTGCTGGCGTCTACCACGGTATAGCCGAGGGACTGGGCCTGGGCGCGCTGGCTGATTTCGATCCACACCGCTTCCAGGCCGAAAGCCGGATCCTTGGCGGTAATACCGTTGAGCGAACCGTAGACCTGACCTGGGTTGATCGCCAGCTCGCGGTCCGGGTAGATCTCGGCTTCGGCCAGGATCACGCCCATGAGCGTCAGGCGATAGGCGCTCGGCGCCAGATCGAGGTTGTCACGGATGTGCACGGTCGGCATCAGGAAGCCCAGGTCCTGGGACAGCTTCTTGCGCACGCCCTTGATCCGCGCCAGCAATTGACCACCCTGGTTGCGGTCGACCAATGGAATCAGGCGGTAGCCGACTTCCAGGCCGATCATGTCGATCGGCGTCACGTCGTCCCAGCCCAGCTCCTTGGTTTCCATGGCGCGAGCCGGTGATGGCAGCAGTTCCTGCTGGCGCTTGACCTCTTCCAGCGCCTGGACCTTCTGCACGTTCTGCTTCTTCCAGAACAGGTAAGCGCCGCCCGCCGCAAGGGCCGCCATGGTCAAGAAAGAAATATGCGGCATGCCCGGCACGATGCCCATCACCGCCATCAGGCCGGCGGCAACCGCCAAGGCCTTCGGCGAAGCGAACATCTGCCGGCCGATCTGCTTGCCCATGTCTTCGGAGCCCGAAGCGCGGGTCACCATGATGGCGGCGGCTGTGGATAACAACAGTGATGGCAATTGCGCCACCAAACCGTCACCGATGGTCAGCAAGGCGTAGACCTTGCCGGCGTCACCGAAGGACATGCCGTGCTGGAAGATACCGACGGCCATGCCGCCGATCAGGTTGATGAACAGAATCAGCAGGCCGGCGATGGCGTCGCCGCGCACGAATTTGCTGGCACCGTCCATGGAACCGTAGAATTCGGCTTCCTGGGCGACTTCCAGACGGCGCAGCTTGGCCTGGCCCTGGTCGATGAGGCCGGCGTTGAGGTCGGCGTCGATCGCCATCTGCTTGCCGGGCATCGCGTCGAGGGTGAAACGCGCGCTCACTTCGGAAATCCGCCCGGCGCCCTTGGTCACCACGACGAAGTTGATGATCATCAAGATGGCGAAGACCACGATACCGACCACGTAGTTGCCGCCGATCACCACTTCGCCGAAGGCCTGGATCACCTTACCGGCGGCGGCGTGGCCGTCCTGGCCGTGGAGCATGACCACGCGGGTGGACGCGACGTTCAGCGCCAGGCGCAACAGTGTCGCCACCAGCAGGATGGTCGGGAAGACCGCGAAATCCAGCGGCCGCAGGGCGTACACGCAGACCAGCAGGACGACGATGGACAAGGCGATGTTGAACGTGAAGAACACGTCCAGCAGGAACGGCGGCACCGGCAGCATCATCATGGCGAGCATGACCAGCAGCAACAGCGGCACGCCCAGATTACCCCGGCTGAGGTCTACGACGTTGCTGCGCGCGGTGCTGAGTAACTGAGAGCGATCCACCAATATTCCCCGTTCCTGTGAAGCAAACTTTTGACGCCCGAGAGGGGCGCAGGCGGGGTATTGCAAGAAGCTTTCCAACTTTTGCGCAAGACTTGAATAGAGCGACTTGGCGCACATCCAACCTGTGGGAGCGAGCCTGCTCGCGAATGCGGTTTGTCAGCCAACCCTTCTATCGACTGGGTAACCGCATTCGCGAGCAGGCTCGCTCCCACATTGGGTTTGCGTCTGTCGGAATCAGGAATCGCGGCGCAAATCCGGCGGGATCGGCAGGTCCTTGAGCGGTTCGGGGCGCTTGCCCTTGCCGGCGCGGTGCTGGCGGATCTGGTAGACGTACGCCAGGACCTGGGCCACGGCCAGGTACAGGCCTCCCGGGATTTCCTGGTCGAGCTCGGTGGAGTAGTAGATCGACCGCGCCAATGCCGGGGATTCAAGCAGCATCACTTCGTTGGCGACGGCGATCTCGCGGATCTTCAACGCCAGGAAATCGCTGCCCTTGGCCAGCAGGACCGGTGCGTTGCCTTTGTCGGGGTCGTACTTGAGCGCGACGGCGTAGTGGGTCGGGTTGGTGATAACCACGTCCGCGTCGGGAATGGCCGCCATCATCCGGCGCTGGGAAACCTCGCGCTGCAACTGGCGGATCCGCTGCTTGACCTCCGGCTTGCCCTCCGAGTCCTTGTGCTCGTCGCGCACTTCCTGCTTGGTCATCATCAACTTCTGCTTGCTCTGGTAGAGCTGGATCGGCACGTCGATGGCAGCGATCAGAATCAGCCCGCACGCCATCCACAAGGTGCTCCAGCCCACCAGCTGCACGCTGTGGATAATGGCTTGTTCCAGCGGCTCATGGGCAATGCGCAGCACATCATCGATGTCGGCCTGCAATACCGTCAGCGCAACGGACAGCACCAGGAGGAATTTCCCGAACGCCTTCAGCAACTCCATTAATGCCGACGTTGAAAACATTCGCTTGATGCCGGCCGCCGGGTTCATCCGACTGAATTTAGGGGCCAGGCTACCGGCAGCAAACAACCATCCGCCCAGGGAGATCGGACCGATGAACGCCGCCAACAGCAAAAACACAAGAATCGGCTGAATCGAAACGATCGCGATCTTGCCCGAATGCAGCAAGTATTGCGTCATCGCGCCGGGGGTCAGCAACACGTCTCGTGGCAGGGAGAAATTCAGCCGCATGATTTCCAACAGATCCAACGCCAGCCCGCCACCGTATATCAGCAAGCCACCGGCGCCAGCCAACATGATCGCCAGGGTGTTGAGCTCCTTGGAACGGGCGATCTCGCCCTTTTCCCTGGATTCCCTTTTGCGTTTCTCCGTGGGGTCTTCTGTCTTGTCCTGACCGCTTTCGCTCTCGGCCATGGTTCAGCGCGCCTGTGCCATGTCGCGTAACAACTGCAAGGCCTGGGTGGCCAGCGGCTGGTACTGGTTGAGGATGTCCCCGAGGCTGACCCAGAAAATCACCATGCCCAACACCAGGGTCAGCGGGAAGCCAATGGAGAAGATGTTCAACTGCGGAGCCGCCCGGGTCATCACGCCGAAGGCGATGTTGACCACCAGCAACGCGGTGATCGCCGGCAACACCAGCACCATGGCCGCGCCGAGGACCCAACCGAGCTTGCCGGCGATTTCCCAGAAATGATTGACCAGCATCGCACTGCCCACGGGCAATGTGGTGAAGCTCTCGGTCAACACCTCGAAGACCACCAGGTGCCCGTTCATGGCGAGAAAGAGCAAGGTCACCAGCATCGTCAGGAATTGCCCGATGACGGCGGTGTTCACACCGTTGGTGGGGTCGACCATCGAGGCGAACGCCATGCCCATCTGAATCGAAATGATTTGCCCGGCGACCACGAACGCCTGGAAAAACAACTGCAGCGAAAAGCCCAGCAAGGCGCCGATGAGGATCTGCTCGGCGACCAGCATCAGCGCACTGAGGTCCAGCGCAGTGACCGGTGGCATCGGCGGCAGCCCGGGCGCAATCACGACGGTGATCGCCAGGGCGAAATACAGGCGCACGCGGCGCGGCACCAAGGTCGTGCCGAAGACCGGCATGCTCATCAGCACCGCGGTGACGCGAAACAACGGCAGGACAAACGAAGCCACCCAGCTACTGATCTGGGTGTCCGTCAGCGCGAGCATCGACATCGGGTCAGCCGATCAACTGGGGAATACTGCCGTACAACTGCAGGATGTATTCCATGAAGGTTTGCACCAGCCAGGGGCCGGCGACGATCAGCGTTACCAGCATCACCAGCAGGCGCGGCAGGAAACTCAGGGTCTGTTCGTTGATCTGCGTGGCGGCCTGGAACATCGCCACCAACAAGCCCACCAGCAGGCTCGGGATCACCAGGATGGCAACCATCGTGGTGGTCAGCCAGAGGGCTTCGCGGAACAGGTCTACCGCAACTTCAGGCGTCATATCGTGTTATCCGCAAAAGTGGTCTAGACACCGCCGAAACTGCCCGCCAGGGTGCCGATGATCAACGCCCAGCCGTCCACCAGCACAAACAACATGATCTTGAACGGCAGGGAAATGATCAGCGGCGACAGCATCATCATGCCCATCGCCATGAGGATACTGGCGACCACCAGGTCGATGATCAGGAACGGGATGAAAATCATGAAACCGATCTGGAACGCGGTCTTCAACTCAGAGGTCACGAACGCTGGCACCAGGATAGTCAATGGTGCCTGGTCGGGGCTGGCGATGTCGGTGCGCTTGGACAGGCGCATGAACAGGTCCAGGTCGCTGCTGCGGGTCTGGGCGAGCATGAAATCCTTGATCGGCACCTCGGCCTTGGCCACGGCGTCCTGGGCACTGAGTTTTTCCGCCAGGTAGGGTTGCAGGGCGTCCTGGTTCACCCGATCGAATACCGGCGCCATGATGAACATGGTCAGGAACAGCGCCATGCCGGTGAGGATCTGGTTCGACGGCGTCTGTTGCAGCCCCAGCGCCTGGCGCAGGATCGAAAAGACGATGATGATCCGAGTGAAACTGGTCATCAGCATGACGAACGCCGGGATAAAACTCAGCGCGGTCATGATCAGCAGGATCTGCAGGCTGACCGAGTATTCCTGCGCCCCTTGGGCATTGGTGCCCAGGGTAATCGCCGGGATCGACAGCGGATCGGCGGCAAACGCCAACGGCGCGGCCAGCATCAGGCCCAACGCCAACAGAATGCGCAACGGCATTACTTCTTATCCTTTTGATCTTTACCCAGCAGCTCCATGAGCCGCTGGGCAAATTCGGGGGTGGCCTGCTCTGCGGAAGGCACCTGGACCGGTTCCTTGAGGACGTGCAACGCGGTGATCGTGCCGGGGCTCAGCCCCAGCAGGATCTGCTCGTTGCCCACCTGCACCAGCACTAGCCGATCCCGCGGGCCCAGCGCCCGGGAACTGATGATGTCGATGACCTGGCCTTTGCCGGCGGGCCCCGCCTGTTGCACGCGCCGCAGCATCCACGCCAGGAAGAAAATCACCCCGAGCACCAGCAGCAGGCCCAGCACCAGTTGCGCCAATTGCCCGGCCATGCCGCTGCCACTGGCCGGCGCAACGGCCGCGTTGGCCACCGGCTCGGCGGCCAGCACACTGAACGGCAGCATCAAGGCTGCGGCGAAAAAGCCTTTCATTCAGCGCAGCTTCTTGATGCGTTCGCTCGGGCTGATCACGTCCGTCAGGCGAATGCCGAACTTCTCGTTGACCACCACCACTTCGCCGTGGGCGATCAAGGTGCCGTTTACCAGTACGTCCAGCGGTTCGCCGGCCAGGCGATCGAGTTCGATGACCGAGCCCTGGTTGAGTTGCAGCAGGTTGCGGATGTTGATGTCGGTGCTGCCCACTTCCATGGAAATCGACACCGGGATGTCAAGGATCACGTCCAGGTTCGGCCCGTCGAGCGTCACTTGCTCGTTGCTTTTTGGCACGCTGCCAAACTCTTCCATCTGCAGGCGATTGGACGCGTGGGCGCCGGTATCGGCTGCCAACAATGCATCGATATCAGCCTGCCCGGCGTCGCCGGTTTCTTCCAGGGCCGCAGCCCATTCGTCGGCCAGCGCCTGGTCATCCTGGGTATTCATATCGTCAGCCATCATGTTTCCTCGGCGGGCAAAAATCGGTTAAAAACGAAAACTTAAGAAGTTGACACCGCTCAGCGGCGTTCGATCGGCTCGATCACCTGCAACGCCAGGTTGCCTTTGTGAGAGCCCATCTTGACCTTGAAGGCCGGCACGCCATTGGCGCGCATGATCATGTCTTCCGGCATCTCGACAGGAATGATGTCCCCCGGCTGCATGTGCAGGATGTCCCGCAGGCGCAGCTGGCGCCGGGCGACCGTCGCGCCGATCGGCACGTCGACATCCAGCACGTCCTGGCGCAAGGCGTTGATCCAACGCTCGTCCTGGTCGTCGAGGTCCGACTGGAAACCGGCGTCGAGCATCTCGCGCACCGGCTCGATCATCGAATACGGCATGGTCACGTGCAGGTCGCCGCCGCCACCGTCGAGTTCGATGTGGAAGGTCGAGACGACAATGGCTTCGCTCGGGCCAACGATGTTGGCCATGGCCGGGTTCACTTCAGAGTTGATGTACTCGAAGTTCACTTCCATGATCGCCTGCCAGGCTTCCTTCAAATCGACGAAGGCCTGTTCCAGCACCATGCGCACGACACGCAACTCCGTCGGGGTGAATTCGCGACCTTCGATCTTGGCGTGACGGCCGTCGCCACCAAAGAAGTTATCCACCAGCTTGAACACCAGCTTGGCGTCGAGAATGAACAGCGCCGTACCGCGCAGCGGCTTGATCTTCACCAGGTTGAGGCTGGTGGGCACGTACAGCGAGTGCACGTATTCGCCGAACTTCATCACCTGCACGCCACCCACAGCCACGTCGGCCGAGCGGCGCAGCATGTTGAACATGCTGATACGGGTGTAGCGGGCGAAACGCTCGTTGATCATTTCCAGGGTCGGCATGCGTCCGCGAACGATGCGGTCCTGGCTGGTCAGGTCGTAGCTTTTGACGCTGCCCGGGTCAGCAGCGTTTTCGGTTTGCACCAGGCCGTCGTCGACACCGTGCAACAGCGCGTCGATTTCGTCCTGGGACAACAAGTCCTGCACGGCCATGTCGTGTTTCCTACTGCAATACGAAGTTAGTGAAGAGCAACTGTTCGATCACCACTTTGCCAAGCTCTTTCTGGGCCACTTCCTGCACGCTGGCCGTGGCTTTCTGACGCAGCATTTCCTGGCCCACCGGAGTGGCCAGGGTGTCGAAACTCTGTCCGGAAAACAGCATCACCAGGTTATTGCGGATCAACGGCATGTGCACCCGCAATGCTTCCAGGTCCGCCTGGTTGCGACCCTGCAAAGTAATGCTGACCTGCATGTAGCGTTGACGACCGTTCACGGTGTAGTTGGCCACGAAGGCCGGGGCCATGGGCTCGAAAATCGCAGGCTGCTTGCCTACCGGAGCGGCTTCTGCAGCGGGTGCCGGCTTGCTTTGGGCGCTGTGCATGAAATACCAGGTCGCCCCCACGGAAACACCCACCGCCAACAGCAAGCCCACCACGATCAGGATGATCATCTTGAGTTTGCCTTTGGTTGCAGGGTCTTTTACAGCTGCTGCTTCACTCTTCGCCATGCCAATAATCCGTCACTAATCGGGGAGTTCACTGTTGCATGGCTAGGCAGGAGCAAGTGTTATGCCAGAAGAGACGTCGATACAATTTCGAGGACAACCTTAACCATTGTGGGAGCGAGCTTGCTCGCGA
>NZ_JAOSHO010000440.1 GCF_025917275.1 Pseudomonas agronomica
CAATCATCGGCTTGCTGCGCGCGTACCGGCTCAGTCGTTCAGCCATCGCATAAGGCAGCTCCGGGTCGAAACTGAACCCGCGTCGCTCATAAAAGCCGCGCAGATCCGGGTGGCAGAACAACCACACCGGCTCGTCCAGGCCTTTCACGGCTTCGGCGATCAGCCGCCCCGCGACGCCTTGCACGCGGTACGCCGGGTCGACGAACAATCCCGTCAGCCAATGTCCCCCCGAAACCGGTCGCAGGCAGAGTGCCGCGATGATTTCTTCGCGCCGTGCAACCCAAAGCCCCGCGTCGCGCACGGCTTTCATCGACGACTGATGGGTGCGGTAGAACTTGTTCATCAACGGCCATAGCGGCTCGTCGAGGCGTGTGCAGTGGAATTCGGACATGGCGCGGGCGCGGTGTGTAATGGAGGCGGGCGATTATAGGGGAACAAACACTGCGCCGGGATATGCCCGGCGCTTGTCTGAAAGAGTCACAGCGAGGCGAGGAACATGTCTGTGGCCGGATTTTTCCCATCCGTGCGACTGTCCTGGGCTTTTTCGACCTGCGCCATCGCCGCCTTGTCTTGCATGCGCTGGGCAATCTCCTGGCCGACCGCCAGTTGCTTCTCGGGCGGCATCGCCTCGTATTCCTCTTCGGTAATGCCCATTTCCTCAAGGATGCTGTCACGCAGGCGCTCTTCAGGGGTCTTGCTCATGTAGTCCTTGAATTCCATCAGGGCAGAGCTGGTTTCTTCGGAAGCTGACGAGGCAGTTGTTTGCAACTGCACGCGGGTCTTGGCGAACGCTTCATCGACATTGTCGCTGATGGCGGCGGCGGCGTTGACCTGCTGCGTGGCCTGCCCGGTGATGGATTCCTGGACCTGAGTACTGCCCTGAGTGGCCTGGGCCTGGATGTTGTCGCGCAGCGCTTGCAACGCAGCGCTTCGCAGGCCGCTGGCGGCCTCGGCCGTGGGGTCTTCGCCCGGACGTTTGAGCGGCAGGATCATCGCTTGCTGTTTTGCACTGACCAACATGACGCGTACCTGTGGTAATGGCTGGACGATGACGGGAGCAATTACCATGCCGGGGTGCAAGGGGCCGTAAATTCAAGGGCTGCAGGACGGGTGTGCCCGGCGGGGCGGCCAATCCTTGCCGTTCGTCGGCATGGATCGACCGCATCGTGCCGGGGGTCTCAAGTGCTTTCGCGAACCTTGAGTTCGAAGCCCAGGTCCACGACGGGCTGGGCGATGCGGTTGCCGGCCATCAAGGTAAGCATCTGCTCGGCGGCGTGGCGGCCGACGGCTTCCCTGGGGGTACTGATGCTGCTCAAGCGCGGCACCATGTGGGCCGAGGCGGGCAGATCGTTGAAACCGAGGATCGAAACCTGTTCGGGGATCTTGATGCCACAGCGCAACGCTTCGAGCAGGGCGCCGTGGGCTAGGTCGTCGTTGCCGAAGAAGATTGCGTCGACGTCAGGGTGACTGGCGAGCAATTGCAGGAACAGCTCGCCGCCCAGGCCAACCGATGACGGACGAGGGGTCAGTACTTCCAGATCAGGATCGTAAAGCCCGGCCTCCAGCAGCGCGCGGCGAAAACCTTCACCGCGCAGCAACGTCCGCTGGTCCAATTGCGCGCCGATGTAGGCCAGGCGCTTGCGACCCCGGGAGACCAGATGCTCGGCGGCGGTCTCACCGGCCTTGAGCTGGGAAAATCCCACGCAGTTGAGGCCTGCCCCCGGGTCCAGTTCCATCATGTATACACAGGGAATATTACTGGCCTCGATCATGCGACGGGCGCTTTCGGTTCGGTCGAACCCGGTCAACAACAAGCCCCGCGGTTGATAGGCCATGTAATTGCGCAGCAGGTCTTCTTCTTCGTCCCGGGAATAGTGGTAGTTGCCAATCACCACTTCGAAGCCCTTGGGCCGCAAGACGCGATGGATGGCTTCCAGGGTGTCGATGAACAGCAGGTTGGACAGCGATGGCACCAGCACCACCACCGAATGGCTCTGGGCCGAGGCCAAGGCGCGGGCGGCGGGGTTGACGACGTAGTTGAGCTCAAGGGCGGCCTGGCGGACCTTTTCCACCAGCTCCACGGCCACGCTGCTGACGCCGCGCAGGGCACGGGAGGCGGTGATCGGACTGACACCGGCCAGGCGTGCGACTTCATTGAGCGTGGGGCGACCGGTGGTGCGAGTATTCTTATCGTTTTTAGTGACGGTCATCAGGGTGGCTTGCCAAACAAAAATCAAGGCACTAAGGTAGCGCTGTCTCGGCGCGCCTGCAAATGCGTTGGCAGGGTTTGCCTGATCCTTGTTCCGCGAGTGTCGTTGACGAACATGCTGCAACCACAAAAATGACAAGAAGGCGTCGGCAACTTCTGCTTTTGCTGCGGTGTCATAACTGGCAAAGGTAGCGCTGTCTGCGCGCTGAGGTGTTACATGAATCATCCAATCACCGCCCTGGTCATCATGGGCGTTGCCGGTTGCGGCAAAACCTGCGTCAGCCAGGCCCTGTGCCAACTGAGCGGCGCCACCGCCATCGAAGGCGACACGTTCCACCCCGCGGCCAACATCCAGAAGATGAGCGCCGGTATCCCCCTGAACGACGACGACCGTGCCGGCTGGCTCGACAGCCTGTGCGACGAGTTGCGCCGCGTCGACGCCACGGGCGAACGCCCGGTGCTGACTTGCTCGGCCCTCAAGCACAGCTATCGCGAACGTCTGCGCAGCGCCTTGCCTGGCCTGGGCTTCGTATTCCTTGAATTGACCCCCGAAGTGGCCGCCGACCGCGTTTCCCATCGTCCCGGCCATTTCATGCCGTCGACCCTGATCGACAGCCAGTTTGCCACCCTTGAATCCCCTGTTGGCGAGCCCCTGACCCTGGCTCTGGATGCGTCCAGCCACAGCATTGATGAATTGGCACGCCAGGCTTATGTCTGGTGGCTGGCCCACGGTTTGAAGCTGGCCAGTTGAGTTACAAAAAAATTGCGTCAGAAAGATAGCGCTGTCCCGACGGTCCATAAATAACTGCTTCAATAACAACAACAAATCAGGAGACACCCCCATGTTTGGCATGTCCCACGAGACGTACCTACTGCTCGATGCAGTGGTCACGGTGATCGGACTCATCGTCCTCATCACCAAGTTCAAGATCCACCCCTTCATTGCGCTGACCATCGCCGCCGCGTTTCTCGGCCTGACGTCGGGCATGCCGATCGGCACCATCATCAAGGCGTTCCAGGACGGCTTCGGTGGCGTGCTCGGTTTTGTCGGCATCATCCTCGCGCTGGGCACGATGCTCGGCAAAATGATGGCCGAGTCGGGCGGGGCCGATCAGATTGCCCAGACGCTCATCCGCGCCTTCGGCAAGGACAAGGTGCAATGGGCCATGATGTTCGCCGCGTTCCTGGTGGGCATCCCGCTGTTCTTCGAAATCGGTTTCGTGCTGCTGATCCCGCTGGTGTTCATCGTTGCGCGCCGCACCGGCGTGTCGATCATCAAGATCGGTATCCCGTTGCTCGCCGGCCTTTCCGCTGTCCACGGCCTGGTGCCGCCGCACCCGGGCCCACTCTTGGCGATCGGCGTGTTCGGCGCTGACATTGGCAAGACCATTCTCTATGGCCTGATCGTCGCGCTGCCGACAGCCATCATTGCCGGCCCGATCTTCGGTACGTTCATTGCCAAGCACATCCCCGGCCATCCGAACCAGGAACTGGTGGACCAACTGGCGCGCGAGACCGATGGCGCCGAGCTGCCGAGCTTCAGCATCACCCTGATCACCGTGCTGTCGCCGGTGTTCCTGATGTTGCTCAAGACCTTCGCTGACGTGGCGCTGCCGGACGGCAACTTCTTCCGCACCTGGATGGACATGATCGGCCACCCGATCTCGGCGCTGCTGTTGGCGTTGCTGTTGTCGCTCTACACTTTTGGCTACAAGCAGGGCATCGGCTCCAGCCAGATACTGAAATGGCTGGACGCCAGCCTGGCGCCGACGGCCGCGATCATCCTGATCATCGGTGCCGGTGGTGGCTTCAAGCAGATGCTGGTGACCAGCGGTGTGGGTGACGTGATCGGCCACATGGCGGTCAGCGCGCAGATCTCGCCGATCCTGCTGGCGTGGCTGGTGGCTGCGGTGATCCGCATCGCGACAGGCTCGGCGACGGTGGCGACCATTACTGGTGCCGGTATCGTCGTGCCGGTGGTGGGG
>NZ_JAOSHO010000441.1 GCF_025917275.1 Pseudomonas agronomica
GCGGGAGCAAGCTCCCTCGCCACAGAACCCGCTCGGCCCCTTCCGTCGGTAAGGCCATCGAAACTTTCCAGCCCGCCCGGCGGTCATCAAAAGACACAGGCAGTACGAGGTCATTGGCACGGGAGGGACACATGACGGCGATCCACATTGGCATTTCCGGTTGGCGCTACACGCCCTGGCGCGGGGATTTCTATCCCAAGGGGCTGGCGCAGAAACGGGAACTGCAATTCGCCTCTCGCGCGGTCAACAGCATCGAAATCAATGGATCGTTCTACGCCCTGCAACGTCCCGAACGGTATGCCCAGTGGTACGCCGAGACGCCGCCGGACTTCGTGTTCAGCGTCAAGGCGCCGCGCTTCATCACTCACATCAAGCGCCTGCGGGACATTCACAAGCCCTTGGCGAATTTCTTCGCGTCCGGCGTGCTGGAGCTCAAGGAAAAACTCGGCGCCATCCTCTGGCAGTTTCCACCCAGCTTCAAATTCGACCCGGAACTGTTCGAAGACTTCCTCAAGCAATTGCCCCATGACACCCAGGCCGCCGCCGCGCTGGCCCGTGAGCACGAGTCACGCCTGGACGGCCACGCCAGCACCGAGACCGATAAAAAGCGCCCCTTGCGTCATGCAGTCGAGATCCGTCATGAAAGCTTCATCGACCCACGCTTCGTCGCCCTGCTCAAACGCTACGACGTCGCCCTGGTCGTCGCCGATACCGCCGGAAAATGGCCCTACCGCGAGGACGTCACCAGCGACTTCGTCTACCTGCGCCTGCACGGTGCCGAAGAGCTATACGCCAGCGGCTACACCGACGAGGCGCTTAAGCGCTGGGGCGACCGGATCGAGGCCTGGAGCCACGGCACGCAGCCGAGCGACGCGCAGTTGATCGATCCGAAGAAGAAACCCCGGCCGCGCAAGAGCCGGGAGGTGTTCTGCTATTTCGACAACGACATCAAAGTCCGCGCGCCCTACGACGCGCGCCACCTGCTGGAGCGCTTCGACCTGGACAAGCACCTCGCCACCGCTCCCGGTGTGCGCCCGGCCGAAGGAGTATTGCCATGAACACGCCAGAATCCAGCGAAGCCACCCGCGAGCCGCTGCACGATTCGGCGCGGCAACTGCTGGAGGGAGTCAATCGATTCACCGTCCTGACGGTCAACACGCACAAGGGCTTCACCGCCCTGAACCGGCGCTTCATCCTGCCGGAACTACGCGAAGCGGTGCGCAGTGTGTCCGCCGACGTGGTGTTCTTGCAGGAAGTCCACGGCACCCACGAACAGCATCCCCAGCGCTACAGCAACTGGCCGAGCATCCCGCAATACGAATTTCTCGCCGACACCCTCTGGCCGCAGTTCGCCTATGGGCGCAACGCGGTGTATCCGGCGGGCGATCACGGCAATGCATTGCTGTCGAAATTCCAGATCATCCGCCACGACAACCTCGACGTTTCCATCAGTGGCCACGAAAGCCGCGGCATGCTGCACAGCGTACTGCGCCTGCCGAACGCTGACGGTGGACGGGACGTGCATGCCATTTGCGTGCACCTGGGGTTGCGTGAAGGCCATCGCGTCGAGCAACTGAAACTGCTTTGCCAGCGCTTGAGCGAATTGCCGCCCGAAGCACCGGTCATCGTTGCCGGCGACTTCAACGACTGGCGCGGCAAGGCCAACGACTTGCTCGCGCCCTGCGGCCTGCGGGAGGTGTTCGCCGAACAGTGGGGCAAGCCGGCCCGCAGTTTTCCAGCGCGCCTGCCGATCCTGCGCCTGGACCGCATCTACGTGCGCAACCTCAAGGCCCATCACGCCAAGGTATTGAATGTACGCCCCTGGTCGCACCTTTCCGACCACGCACCGCTGTCGGTGGAGATCGAATTATGAACGCGACGATGGACAAGGCGACGGTGGAAAAGGTCGAGGTGCCGCCGACCGAACGCAACCCGGCGCTGGCCGACGTCGAATACGGCTGGCACGGCAACAACCGCGTCACGCTGCTGGAAAACGGTGAGGAATATTTCCCACGAGTTTTCGAAGCGATTCGCCGCGCCCAGGAAGAAATTCTCCTGGAGACCTTCATCCTGTTCGAAGACAAGGTCGGCTTTGAATTGCGGGATTTATTGGTGGATGCGGCCAAGCGTGGCGTGCGCATCACCGTCAACCTCGACGGGTTCGGTTGCGGAGAGCTGAGCACGGCGTTTCTCGCCTCGTTGAGCGACGCCGGGGTACGCCTGCAGATGTTCGATCCGGCCCCCCGGCACCTGGGCATCCGCACCAACTGGTTCCGCCGGTTGCACCGCAAGATCGTGGTGGTGGACGGGGTGATCGCGTTCATCGGCGGGATCAATTTTTCCGCTGACCACTTGGGCGACTTCGGTCCCGAGGCCAAGCAGGATTACTCGGTGGAAATCAAAGGCCCGGCGGTAGTGGATATCCATCACTTCGCGCTGCTGCAAAGCGGTCGGCCGGCCCGGGCCAAGTATTGGTGGCAACGTCGCCGCAGCCGCCGCACCGAGTTGGCCTTCAACGACCACGACGGCCAGGTGCGCCTGGTCTACCGCGATAACCATGAGCATCAGACCGACATCGAAGAGGTCTACCTGCAAGTGCTGCGCAGCGCCCAGCGTCGGGTGGTAATCGCCAACGCGTATTTCTTCCCCGGTTATCGGTTGCTGCGTGAGCTGCGCAACGCCGCGCGACGTGGCGTGGAGGTGCGGCTGATCCTGCAAGGGCAACCGGACATGATGATCGCCAAGCTCGCGGCGCGGATGCTCTATGACCACCTGATCAAGGCCGGCGTGACGATCTACGAATATTGCGAGCGCCCGTTGCACGGCAAGGTCGCCCTGGTGGACGAGGACTGGAGCACCGTCGGTTCGAGCAACCTCGACCCGTTGAGCCTGTCGCTGAACCTGGAAGCCAACGTGCTGATCCGCGACCGCGCCTTCAACCGCGAGCTGTTCGAGCGCCTCGATCACTTGAGCCGCAATCACTGCACCGTCATGCCGGAAAATCATGCCCGTCGAGGCCTGCTGTGGCGCATGACCATTGGTTTCATGGTGTTCCACTTCCTGCGTCATTTTCCGGCCTGGGCCGGATGGCTGCCGGCCCATAAACCGCGTCTGAAACCTTTTTCACCGCCGACGGCGGTCCGGAGCGAACCCCATGAACCACTCTGAAGCGCACACTGCGCCGAGAGATGCCCATGCGCCGGAACAGGCCAAGCCCAAGTCGCGCTGGAGCCGCTGGAAACGCCCGCTGACCCTGGCTTTCTTCCTGCTGCTGATCGTACTGTTCACTACCCTTGCACGGCGAATCGATTGGTCCGAGGTGTTCACGACCCTGGCCGATTTCAAGCTGCGCACCTTGCTGATCGCCGCCGCGCTGACCATCGCCAGCTTCATCACCTATGCCGGTTTCGACCTGATCGGGCGCACTTACATCCGGCAAAAACTGGGCTGGCGGCAAATACTTCCGGTGGGGGTGATCAGTTACGCCTTCAACCTCAACCTCAGTGCCTGGGTCGGCGGCATCGCCATGCGCTATCGGCTGTATTCGCGGCTCGGGGTGAGCACGGGCAATATCGCCAAGATTCTCGGCCTGAGCCTGGCTACCAACTGGTTCGGCTACATGACCTTGGCCGGCGTGGTGTTCAGCAGTGGCTTGGTGACGATGCCACCGGGCTGGAAGCTGAGCAGCGATGCGCTGCAAGGCGTCGGGGTGCTGCTATTGCTAATCAGCGCTGGCTACCTGCTGGCCTGCCGTTTCTCCAAGCGCCGGGCCTGGACGATTCGCGGCATGGAAATCAACCTGCCCTCGTTGCGGATGGCCGTGCTGCAATTGGCGCTGGGGGCGCTGAACTGGTCGCTGATGGCGGCGGTGATCTTTACGTTGTTGCCGAGCAAACTCGAGTACCCGGTGGTGCTCGGGGTGCTGTTGATCAGCAGCATTGCTGGCGTGATCACGCACATTCCGGCCGGGCTCGGGGTGCTGGAGGCGGTGTTTGTCGCGCTGTTGCAGCACGAGGTGTCACGGGGCAGCTTGATCGCCGGACTGATTGCCTACCGGGCGATCTATTTCATCCTGCCGCTGTTGATCACGGTGGTGATGTACCTGGTGATCGAGGCGAAGGCCAAGGCGTTGCGGGTCAAGCCTGGGGTCAAGTGATGCGGTGCCTGGCCTGGCG
>NZ_JAOSHO010000442.1 GCF_025917275.1 Pseudomonas agronomica
CCGGCGGTGTTCGAACATCCGTCCTACCAACAGAAAAAGAGCGCCATCGACCGCGCCTTCAACCAGCGCTACGACCGCGCCCTCGATGTGATCGAGCGCCTGGCGTTGGAAAAGGACGTCGCGCTGTACCGCGACAGCAGCAACATCGCCTTCACCCCGATGAGCGAGGGCAAGGCCCTGGACGAGGCGGAATTCGCCCAGTTGCCAGAGGCCGAGCGCGAGCGATTCCATGAGGATATTTCCGGCCTGGAGGAGCGCCTGAACGAAGAACTCGCCAGCCTGCCGCAGTGGAAGCGCGAGTCCAACAACCAGTTGCGTCACCTCAACGAAGAAACCATCACCCTGGCCTTGCAACCGTTGCTGGCGCCGTTGTCGGAGAAATACGCCGAGAACGCCGCCGTGTGCGGTTATCTGCAAGCCATGCAGGTCTACCTGCTCAAGACCGTGGTCGAGCAGTTGGTGGATGACAGCAAGACCGACGCTGTCGCCCGCAAGCTGCTGGAAGAGCAATACGCGCCGAGCCTGGTCGTCGGCCATCCGGCGAGCGGTGGCGCCCCGGTGGTGTTCGAGCCGCACCCGACCTACGACAACCTGTTTGGCCGCATCGAGTACAGCACCGACCAGGGTGCGCTCTACACCACGTATCGGCAGTTGCGCCCAGGTGCCTTGCACCGTGCCAACGGCGGGTTCCTGATCCTTGAAGCGGAAAAAATGCTCGGCGAGCCGTTCGTATGGGATGCGCTCAAGCGCGCCCTGCAGTCGCGCAAGCTGAAAATGGAATCGCCGCTGGGCGAGCTGGGGCGGTTGGCCACGGTGACCCTGACGCCACAACACATTCCGTTGCAGGTCAAGGTCGTGATCATCGGCGCGCGCCAGCTCTATTACGCCCTGCAAGACCTGGATTCGGATTTCCAGGAGATGTTTCGCGTGCTGGTGGACTTCGACGAAGACATCCCGATGGGCGACGAGAGCCTGGAGCAGTTCGCCCAGTTGCTCAAGACCCGTACTTCGGAAGAGGGCATGGCCCCGCTGACCGCCGACGCGGTGGCACGCCTGGCCACCTACAGTGCGCGCCTGGCCGAGCATCAGGGGCGCTTGTCGGCGCGGATTGGCGATCTGTTCCAACTGGTCAGCGAGGCGGATTTCATTCGCCAACTGGCCGGCGACGAGATGACCGACGCCGGCCACATCGAGCGTGCGCTCAAGGCCAAGGCCACCCGCACCGGGCGCGTTTCGGCGCGGATCCTCGATGACATGCTGGCGGGGATCATCCTGATCGATACCGATGGCGCGGCCGTAGGCAAGTGCAACGGGTTGACGGTGCTGGAAGTGGGCGACTCGGCGTTTGGCGTGCCGGCGCGGATTTCCGCCACGGTGTACCCGGGCGGCAGCGGTATCGTCGACATCGAACGCGAGGTCAACCTCGGGCAGCCGATTCACTCCAAGGGTGTGATGATCCTGACCGGCTACCTCGGCAGCCGGTATGCCCAGGAATTCCCGTTGGCGATTTCGGCCAGTATCGCCCTGGAGCAATCCTACGGTTATGTGGACGGCGACAGTGCGTCCCTTGGGGAGGCTTGCACGCTGATCTCGGCCTTGTCGAAGACGCCGTTGAAGCAATGCTTCGCCATCACCGGCTCGATCAACCAGTTCGGCGAAGTGCAGGCGGTGGGTGGGGTCAACGAGAAGATCGAAGGCTTCTTCCGCCTCTGCGAAGCCCGCGGGCTGACAGGCGAGCAGGGGGCGATCATTCCCCAGGCCAACGTCGCGACCCTTATGCTCGATGAAAAAGTGCTGGCCGCCGTGCGCGCCGGGCAGTTCCATGTCTATGCCGTGCGCCAGGCCGACGAAGCCCTGAGCCTGCTGGTGGGCGAACCTGCCGGCGAGCCGGATGAGAACGGCGATTTCCCGGAGGGCAGCGTCAACGCCCGCGTCGTGGAGCGGCTGCGCGTCATCGCGGAAATGATCAGCGAAGACGATATCAAGGAAGCGGAAAAGGAAATGGCGCAGCAGGCGCTGGCGGAGGCCAAGCCGGCGTAAGGCTTTCCTGACACCACAGACCCTGTGGGAGCGAGCTTGCTCGCGATAGCGGTGTGACAGTCGAGAAAACCGTGACTGAAACTCCGCTATCGCGAGCAAGCTCGCTCCCACAATGTTTTATGGACTGCGTCCAGAAAGCGCCACTGAGTTGGCGTCAATATTCACACTATGACCGCTCGGCGCATTCTGGTCTCGAAAACCTTCGGGGCCGGAACTTTTCTCCTATCCTCAGTTCAAGGATAACGAGAGCCATCATTGGATCGAAACAGCCCATCCAGGGCTGAATACCGGATCTACCGAGGGTCGCCGCCATGTCGCGCAACCTTTGCCTTACCCGTCAATGCCTCGGGCTTGTAACCCGCATCGAATGTGCCGTGCGCCCACTTGCTGGCGACACCGGCATGTGGACTGTGCTCTTCGCCGCCGGAATGGCCGGTGAGCAACCTTCCGCCATCAAGGCCCAAGGGCCGTTCCCCGGGCCGACCGCCGCTGAAACCATTCTCGACACCATCGTCCAGAGCCTGACGACCCATGGCTATGAGCTGGCCGACGATCCGCAGATCTGGTCCCTGCACATGCAGGCACAACTGCGGGAAATCAACGGAGGCCGTTGTCGCAACGTCGGCGGCTTCGAATACCGTCCGCTTCATTGACGCATGCCCTGGGTCGTAAACAATTGACACAAGCGCCGAAACCCAAGTGAGGGGGCGGCGTTTGTGGGGCGGATCGTGGCTGATATACTCGCCGCGATTTTTCAGCCCTGGTGTGAGATTCAATGGAACGCTTTATCGAAAATGCAATGTATGCCTCCCGTTGGCTGCTGGCGCCGATCTACTTCGGGCTGTCCCTGGGCTTGCTGGCCCTGGCGCTGAAATTCTTCCAGGAAGTCTTTCACGTCATTCCCAACGTCTTTTCCATGGCCGAGTCCGACCTGATCCTCGTGTTGTTGTCGCTCATCGACATGGCGCTGGTAGGCGGCCTGTTGGTGATGGTGATGATCTCGGGCTATGAGAACTTCGTCTCGCAACTGGACATTGGCGACGACAAGGAAAAGCTCAACTGGCTGGGCACCATGGACTCCTCTTCGCTGAAGATGAAAGTCGCGGCGTCGATCGTTGCCATTTCCTCGATCCACTTGCTGCGTATCTTCATGGACGCCAAGAACGTCGATCCCGAACACCTGATGTGGTACGTGATCATCCACATGACGTTCGTGGTGTCGGCGTTCGCCATGGGTTACCTGGACAAGCTGACCAAGCACTGAGGTCCATCCACGGTGCTGACGCAGCGCCCGCCTGTCGAGAAACAGGCGGGCGTTGTCGTTTAGAGGGATAGGAGTGAGCGGTTCGTCCGCGCCATGGCATCTGTGCTAGTCTGCTCGCCCTTTTGGTTCCGGGCGCTCCGGGAGGCGCTGTGTCATTCACGGCAATTCTCGAGCCGTCCGCACAGCGGAGCAGCATCATGTCCGAAGTTAACCTGTCCACCGACGAAACCCGCGTCAGCTACGGCATTGGCCGTCAGTTGGGCGACCAACTGCGCGACAACCCGCCACCGGGTGTAAGCCTGGACGCGATCCTGGCTGGCCTGACCGACGCGTTCGCCGGCAAGCCAAGCCGTGTGGGCCAGGACGAGATGTCCGCCAGCTTCAAGGTCATTCGTGAAATCATGCAGGCCGAAGCTGCCGCCAAGGCTGAAGCCGCTGCGGGCGAAGGCCGTGCGTTCCTGGCTGAAAACGCCAAGCGCGAAGGCATCACCACCCTGGCCTCCGGCCTGCAATTCGAAGTGCTGACCCAGGGTGAAGGCGCCAAGCCGACCCGTGAAGACCAAGTGCGCACGCATTACCACGGCACCCTGATCGACGGCACTGTGTTCGACAGCTCCTACGATCGTGGCCAGCCAGCCGAATTCCCGGTAGGCGGCGTGATTCCAGGCTGGACCGAAGCACTGCAACTGATGAACGCCGGCAGCAAATGGCGTTTGTACGTGCCGAGCGAACTGGCCTACGGCGCTCAAGGCGTTGGCAGCATCCCGCCGCACAGCGTGCTGGTGTTTGACGTCGAGCTGCTGGACGTACTGTAAGACCCTGTCCGGTTTTTACAGCCGGACAAAAAACTGTGGGAGCGA
>NZ_JAOSHO010000443.1 GCF_025917275.1 Pseudomonas agronomica
CCCTGCGCGGCTATCCGGCATCCATGCCGGGATGCCCTCTGCGCAATGCCTGCGTTCGGCCAGCGTGGTTAACGGGGCGTTGAGATCAAGATCAAGATCAAGATCAAGATCAAGATCAAAAGCAGAGCAACAGCAACGGGACGTGCGTTCAGCAGTTCCGTCGCTGAGCCGTTGCTATCGCAGCAAGCTCGCTCCTACTTTTTTAATTAGTGCGATACGCGACTCGTACCACCGACTGTGGAAATCCGCACGCGCTCACCTACGCGGAATACTTCATTCTCCTGAACCTGCTGCACATAGGCACGCATGCTGCCGTCATCTTCACGAACGGTAATTTCAACGCCCTGGGTACGGGTCAGGCCTTCTTCGGTGGCGGAGCCGATCAGGCCGCCAGCCACTGCACCGATGACGGCGGCAACGATGCTGCCTCGGCCACCACCGATGGCGCTGCCGCCTACCCCGCCAACCACTGCACCAGCAGCTCCGCCGATCGGGGTCTTGGTGCCTTCGATCTTGACCGGGCGCAGGGATTCAATGGTCCCCATGCGAATCGTCTGGACGCGACGCGCTTCGTCACGGGAATAGGAGTCACCGGTCAGGCTCGACTGACAGCCAGTGAGCAACATCGCCATCGTGGAAAAGGAAGCAACCAGCAAAACAGACTTACGCATAGCATCAACTCCAAAAGACAGGGATCCATTAAACTCCCCGGCTTGACGCCTGTCACGGCTTCACCGGGAAAATTTGCTTTCATTCAGGTGGGATACAGGCGCACCCGAAAAAATTCATCACACAGTAGCGCCAATTTCAAAAAACTGCGTCATCGACCCAGGATTTTTCATGGATTACTTCATCATCATCGCGACCACCTTGGCCGGCCTGTACTTCCATTGGTGGCTGTACATACGCATCAAACGTTGGGCGGACCGCGACTTGGCGTTGTCACTGGCGGGGCAGGACGAGCAAAAGAAAAGCTACATGTTGGAACAACTGGCCCGCGCCCATGAACAACGAATCAAGCGGCGGGACCTGCCGCAATGGCTCCAGGCCGCTGCGGCAGGTTATCCGGATGTCACGGCGCGAGGCGCTCGCGAATCCAGTCCGCCCCTTGAAGGCGGTAGTTGAGACGATCGTGGAGGCGGCTCGGGCGGCCCTGCCAGAACTCGATGCGCTCGGGCAGCAGGCGATAACCACCCCAGTGTTCGGGGCAATGGGGCTGGCTGTCGCTGAAACGCTGCTCGGTGGCCTTGAGCAAGTCCTCAAGCTCGCCGCGCCCCGCGATCACCCGACTCTGGGGTGAGGCCCAAGCCCCGAGGCGACTGCCCAGCGGCCGAACCTGGTAGTACGCGTCCGATTCCTGCGGCGTGACTTTCACAACCTTGCCTTCGATGCGCACCTGGCGCTCCAGGGTCGGCCAGAAAAACGTCATGGCCGCGAACGGATTCGCGGCGATTTGCTGGCCCTTGGCGCTGTCGTAGTTGGTGAAGAACGTGAAGCCCTGGGAATCCAGTCCCTTGAGCAGTAGGATCCGGCAATGGGGACGACCGTCCGCATCCACGGTCGCCAACGTCATGGCGTTGGCCTCCACCGGGGCCTGTTCGGTTTTCACCGCGTCGGCGAACCATTGGTGGAAAAGCGCGAACGGCTCCGCCGGGGCTTGCGCCTCGGTCAAGCCATCGCGGGTGTAGTCACGACGCATATCAGCCAGCGCTTGGGTCATGGCGCGTTCCTTGTGATCAGCCGATCACTGTTTGGAGGTGTCGGCGGCAGCGACTTTTTTCGCATCGGTCGCAGCCTTGGCCGGCTCGGGTTTCTTCGCCGGGGTGGCCTTCTTGGCCGGGCTTTTCTTCGCAGGTGCCTTCGCAGGAGCCTTCTTGGCCGCAGCTTTCTTGGTCGCCGGGGCTGTGGCTTTTTTCGGTGTAACGGCTGGGGCCGGGGCCGCGGGCTTCACATCCTGGGCGGCAACCATCGTCACCGGTGCAGGGGCCGGCATGTTGTACTTGCTCAGCAAGGCAACCATGGTATTTGCCGGGGTGACCAACAATTCCACACGACGGTTCAAGGCTCGACCTTCGACGCTGTCGTTGGCCGCACGTGGCGCCACCGAGCCCATGCCGCGCAGCATCAATCGATCACGCTGCAGTCCGCTGAGGCGGAAAATCGCGGCGATGGACTGGGCACGTTCCTGGCTGAGTTTCAGATTGGCCGGCGCCGCGCCCGACGTATCAGCGTGACCGAGGATCAGCACGGCAGTTTTCGGATCAGCTTCAAGCACCTTGGCAACACGGGTGAACGGGCCGAGTGTCACCGGTAGCAGCATGGCCGGACGGTCCGGGTTGAACGAGCTGTCCACGGGCGCGGTGACCACCAGCACGTTATCGCGACGCTCGAGCTCAAGCTTGCTGTCCTTGATGGCGGTGCGCAGCTTTGGCTCATACTCGTCAAGCCAGGCCTGGGTGACTTTAGGGTCAGGCATCGGCACCGCCTTGGCGGTTTCCTGATCCTTACCGCCGAATGGCCACCACCATTTACCGTTACTCTCGGCTTCGGCCTTCGCTTGAGGGGCAACAGTGGCGGGTTTCAAAGGCGCCTCTGGGGCCGGATCCTTGCTCGCAACCTTGTCGGACGACCCGAACGGCCACCAGCCGCTGCCGCCCTCGGCATCATTCTGTGGATGTTGTGCGCAACCGGTAATGGCGAAGCACAGCGCCAGGGCAAGGGTTTTGTTCGATGACATTGGATAATCCACAAAATGATCTAAATGAAATAACAAAGGCCATGTTCCGGCCGCATAAACAGACGCTTGGAAACCGAAAAGAACACGAGGTTCCTGTATCCACTCACTTCAGTGGCGCTTTATAGACAAGTGGCAAGCACCCTCGCAAGGTTCTGCGCCCGTGGATCCATCAAGACGTAGGGCCCCAGTGTATTGGTCACGAAACCGAACGCGACGTCATGCTCCGGATCGGCGAAACCGAGGGAGCCTCCCGCCCCGGGGTGACCAAACGCTCGCGGCCCCAGGCCAAAGGTCGCATTTGGCACATGCGGTTGATCCAGCATGCAGCCCAGGCCGAAGCGGGTCTGGGTCAACAAGGTCTTGTCCTCGCCGAAGCTGTGCTGGCGGGTCAGCTCGTCGAGCATTTCACCTTCCAGCAGACTGCCGTCGAGCAGGCCGGCGTAGAACCCGGCGAGGCTGCGGGCGTTACCGTGGCCATTGGCTGCCGGTTGCTGCATGCGCCGCCACTCGGGCTTGTTGGTGCCGGTCATGATCGATGGTGGATTGGTAAAAGCCCGAGTGGTCATCGCCGTGGGCTCGCGCATCGTCACTTGCAACAGCCGCTGGGCCGCTGCGTCGCCGATGTTGCCTTTGCCCCGAGCGATGTGCGCCACGCGATGAAACTCTTCGTCGGCCAGGCCAACGTGAAAATCCAGGCCCAGAGGTTTGGCGACCCGCGCCACGATAGACTCCCCCGGCCCTCGGCCATCGGCCCTGCGCAGCAGTTCGCCCACTAACCAGCCGTAGGTGATCGCGGCATAACCGTGGCCCTCGCCGGGCGTCCACCAAGGTGCTTCAGCGGCCAAGGCATCGACCATGGTCTGCCAGTTGTAAAGTGCTTCGGGGGCCAGCAGTTCCCTCAGCGCCGGTAGACCCGCCTGGTGGCAGAGCAACTGGCGCAGGGTGACGGATTGTTTGCCGGCTGCGGCGAATTCAGGCCAATAGCGCGCGACCGGGGCATCCAACTGCAACTTGCCCTCGGCCACCAATTGCAGGGCCGCGACGGCGGTGAATGTCTTGGTGCAGGAGAACAGGTTGGCGATGGTGTCGCTGTGCCAGGCTTCACTGCCATCCTTGTCGGCGGTGCCGGCCCAGATGTCGACAACGGTGCGGCCACCCATCTGAATGCACAACGCAGCACCACGTTCCTGCGGATCGTCGAACAGCGCGGCGAATGCTTCACGCACCGACTCGAACTGAAGCTCGTAATGACCTTGAATTTGCACCCGCAACTCCGTTGAAACAAAGACTTTTTCAGGTGGCTGGCATTGTTTCAGCCATTGATGTTTTTGTGAACCTTCGCGAGACGGCTGGTTAAGCGCAGCCTCCTGTTGCGAGGGAGCTTGCTCCCGCTGACTGCTTACTAGAGCTGCGTAGGAGCTGCGT
>NZ_JAOSHO010000444.1 GCF_025917275.1 Pseudomonas agronomica
ATCGCGAGCAAGCTCGCTCCCAAAGGGGGGAGTTTCAATTTTCGGAATCCAGGCGCTTCTGGAAAAAGAAGCGCTGATGCCCCGGTGGATAGTCCTCGATCTTGCCGCACTCGGTAAAACCAAGCCTGCGGTAGAAATCCGGGGCCTGGAAGTCGAAGGTGTCGAGCCAGATCCCCACGCAATCCTTTTCCCTGGCCAGCTGTTCGGCCATCTTCATCAATTCCGAGCCTGTGCCCTGGCCCCGGGCCTGTTCAGGCACCACCAGCAACTCGATATAGAGCCAACGAAAAAATACTCGGCCGTATAGTCCGCCGACGATTTCGTCGTGCTCGTCGCGCACCAGCCAGGCGACCAGTTCCGGCGCGCTTCCGCCTGTCTGGGCGACGTTATAGGCTCGCAATGGCGCGAGGATGGCCTGGCGTTGTTCATCGGTTGGAGCGTCCGTGCGTTCGATTCGCAGCGTCATCAGTGATGTCCTTGTGCATTGGGATGATCAAGCGCAGTGAGCCTATCCCAAGGACGACGATGACGTAAGCCGCTCGACGGGAAACGGGCATATTGCGCAAACCGAGCCATACTCGTCTGTGCTTTTGAAGCGATCCCGACCCTTAAAACAAGAAGAGACCGACTCATGAAGTTCGAATCCCTGGCCCGGCCCCTGATCGCCACCTCGCTTTCCCTCTGCTGTCTGACTGCCCACGCTGCGTCCCAGGCCCCGGTTGCCGCCGAGAACGGCATGGTGGTGACCGCCCAGCACTTGGCGACCCACGTTGGCGTCGATGTGCTCAAGAATGGGGGCAATGCTGTCGATGCGGCAGTGGCGGTGGGTTATGCCCTGGCGGTGGTCTACCCGGCGGCGGGCAACCTCGGCGGTGGCGGTTTCATGACCTTGCAGATGGCCGATGGCCGCAAGACCTTCCTGGACTTCCGTGAAAAAGCGCCCCTGGCCGCCACGGCCGACATGTACCTGGACAAGGCCGGCAATGTCATTCCCGAACTCAGCACGCGCGGGCACTTGGCGGTCGGCGTGCCCGGCACGGTGTCCGGCATGGAACTGGCGTTGAAGAAATACGGCAGCAAACCTCGCGAAGAACTGATTGCCCCGGCCATCAAGTTCGCCGAGGAAGGTTTTGTCCTGGAACAGGGCGACGTGGATCTGCTGGAAACCGCCACCGATGTATTCAAGAAGGATGCGCGTGATTCCGGGGCGATCTTCCTGCATGACGGCGAGCCGATGCAGGCCGGCCAGAAACTGGTGCAGAAGGACCTCGCCAAGACGCTGCGGGAAATCTCCACCAAGGGCGCCGATGGGTTCTACAAAGGCTGGGTCGCTGACGCTATCGTCACGTCCAGCCAGGCCAACAAAGGCATCATCACCCAGGCTGACCTGGACAAGTACAAGACCCGCGAGCTGGCGCCGGTGGAATGCGATTATCGCGGCTACCACATCATCTCCGCGCCGCCGCCCAGCTCAGGTGGGGTGGTGCTGTGCCAGATCATGAACATCCTCGACGGCTATCCGATGAAAGACCTGGGTTTCCACTCGGCACAGGGCATGCACTACCAGATCGAAGCCATGCGTCACGCCTACGTCGACCGCAACAGCTACCTGGGCGACCCGGATTTCGTCCAGAACCCCATCGACCACCTGCTGGACAAGAACTACGCGGCGAAGCTGCGCGCCGCGATCGAGCCGCAGAAAGCCGGCGATTCCCACAAGATCAAACCCGGCGTGGCCCCGCACGAGGGCAGCAACACCACCCACTATTCGATCGTCGATCAGTGGGGTAACGCCGTCTCCGTCACCTACACCCTCAACGACTGGTTCGGCGCCGGGGTGATGGCGAGCAAGACCGGGGTGATCCTCAACGACGAAATGGACGATTTCACCGCCAAGGTCGGCGTGCCCAACATGTACGGCCTGGTGCAGGGCGAAGCCAACGCCATCGCGCCGGGCAAGGCGCCGCTGTCGTCCATGAGCCCGACCATCGTCACCAAGGACGGCAAGACCGTGATGGTGGTGGGGACCCCGGGCGGCAGCCGCATCATCACCGCGACCTTGCTGACTATCCTCAACGTGATCGACTACGGCATGAACCTGCAGGAAGCGGTGGATGCGCCGCGCTTCCATCAACAGTGGATGCCGGAGGAAACCAACCTGGAAACCTTCGCCGCCAGCCCCGATACGCTCAAGCTGCTGGAGAGCTGGGGCCATAAGTTCGCCGGGCCGCAGGACCCGAACCACATCGCCGCGATCCTGGTAGGCGCGCCGTCGTTGGGTGGCAAGCCGGTGGGCAAGAACCGCTTCTACGGCGCTAACGATCCACGCCGTAATACCGGGTTGTCATTGGGCTATTGACCATTCGAAGAGGGAAACATGAGCACTGCATTGCTGATCATCGATGTCCAGGAGGGGCTGTGTGCTGGCGAGGAGGAATGCTTCGACAGCCAACGCCTGGTCCAGACCATCAACGATCTCAGCGCCAGGGCCCGTGCTGTCGGCCTGCCGGTGATACTCGTCCAGCATGAGGAGCTGGACGGCTCGCTGGCCCATGGCAGCGCCGCCTGGCAGTTTGCCGGCGGCCTGCTCACCGGGCCTGATGACTTGCGGGTGCGCAAGACCACCCCGGACGCGTTCTACCAGACCGACCTGCTGGCACTGTTGCAAGCCCGGAGCATTGATCGCGTGGTGATCTGCGGGCTGCAAACCGACTACTGCATCAACGCGACCGTACGCCAGGCCCATGCCCTGGGGTACGAAGTGGTCCTGGCCGCTGATGCCCATTCGACGGTGGACAACGGCAGCATGACGGCGGAGCAGATCATCGCCAATCATAACCATCGACTCGGGCGGCTGAGCAGTGCGGTGTCGCGGATTGATGTGATGCCGGCTGCCAAAATCCGCCTCTAGCCGATAGGGAACACAAGCTCCAACCGGCCTCTGTAGGAGCTGGCGGAGGCTCGGGCCGCGTTCGGACGATCTTTTGATCTTTTGATCTTTTGATCTTTCGCTTGATATTCAAGTGCCCTTGGAAAGATCGCAGCCTCGCTTCGCTCGGCAGCCCCTACAGTGCAGGCCAGCGGGAGCAAGCTCCCTTGCCACGCAGGTGCGCGTCTGTAATATCAAGGCGCGCCAAGCACCATCGTCCAGTACACCCCCGCATCGCTGCTCGGATCGCTGGCGGACGCGGCGCCCATCTGGGTGAACATCGGGTTCATCAGGTTGGCGCAATGCCCGGGGCTGGCGAGCCAGTCGCCCATGGCCTGGCTCGGCGAGCGTTGCCCGGCGGCGATGTTCTCGCCCAGCTTATGTCCGCGAAAGCCGGCGCCCTTGGCCCGATCGGATGTGGAGCGACCGTCCGGGTCGCGATGGGCGAAATAATTGCCCCGGGCCATGGCCCGGCTATGTCCGAGGGCGGCTGACCCCAGCGCGGCGTTCCAGCTCAACGGTCGAGCGGCGGCAAAGCGCTGGCGCCCGCACATCCGTGGCTTGGCCCTGGCGGCGTTGACCTGGGCCAGCAGCGTCTTGTCCGACGCACCCACATCGCTTATCCGCGTGCCGCCCCCCATGGGCTGCGCCAACACCACGCGCCACTCATCACCGACCCGATTGACGCCAATGTCGGCGTATTGATTGTCCAGCAGCGCCGCGCAATGTTCGTCCGCCAGCATCTCAAAGGCCTCGTCGGCGTCCCGTGCGTCGGTCAGGCGAATGCTGCGCACTTCGCGGGCTTGATAGCCAACGTCCTTCAGGGCGTCGCGCAGTCCGCCACTAAAACCGATCGGCAAGGCCAGGTTCGAGCGCAGAGCCAAGGGTGGCGCGGCGCGCAATCTTCGCCAGTCACACCGTTGGGACTGGCTGCGGTAATCGTTGATAGCGTTTACCAGTTGCCCTTCGCCCCGGGCATGGGCCGGACTGGTGAACAGAGGAAGCAGGATCGTGAGGCACAGCGAAGCGAAACGGCGAGAGCGAACAGAATGGCGCATGGGGCGAACGGCTCGGGAGGGAATTGCCTTGACGCCAGAACGGCGCCGGTCAGCCCTGGACGTGTTGTTCAGGGCTGGGGTAGGACTGCGGCGTTCAGAACTAGTTTCAGGGTGTGCGAATACATAATGTCTGGACCGCACGAGGTCCTTGTGGCGAGGGAGCTTGCTCCCGCC
>NZ_JAOSHO010000445.1 GCF_025917275.1 Pseudomonas agronomica
TCCCTCGCCACAAAAGCGATCCGGACAAATCCCGGATCAGCGCTTGTCGCGGCGCTTCTTGTCGGCCTTTTTGTGGTGCGACATCAAGCGGCGCTTCTTGTTGACCTGGCGGTCGGTGAGCGTGTTCTTGTTGCCTTCGTACGGGTTCTCGCCGCCCTTGAACTCGATGCGGATCGGGGTGCCGACCAACTTCAGGACGCGACGATAAGTGTTCTCCAGATAGCGAACGTACGACTTGGGCACTTTCTCGATCTGGTTGCCGTGGATCACGATGATTGGCGGGTTGGCGCCACCCAAGTGGGCGTAGCGCAGCTTGATCCGACGATTGTTGACCATCGGTGGCGCGTGCTCGCCAACGGCGTCTTCGAGGATCTGGGTGAGACGGTTGGTCGGCCAGCGGGTGACCGCCGACTTGAACGAGTTCTGCACCGAAGCGTAGAGGTTGCCCACGCCCGTGCCGTGCAGGGCCGAGATGAAGTGGATGTCGGCGAAGTCGACGAAGAACAGCCGGCGCTGCAATTCGACCTTCACGTAGTCGCGCTCGCTCGGCGTCATGCCGTCCCACTTGTTGATCGCGATGACCAGCGCACGCCCGGCTTCCAGGGCAAAGCCCAGCAGGTTCAGGTCGTGATCCACCACGCCTTCGCGGGCGTCCATCACGAAGATCACCACGTTGGCGTCTTTGATCGCCTGCAGCGTTTTCACCACGGAGAACTTTTCGACTTCTTCGTGGATCTTGCCGCGCTTGCGCACACCGGCGGTGTCGATCAGCGTGTACTTCTCTTCGTTACGCTCGAAGGGGATGTAGATGCTGTCGCGGGTGGTGCCGGGCTGGTCGTAGACGATGACCCGGTCTTCGCCGAGCATGCGGTTGACCAAGGTCGACTTGCCGACGTTCGGGCGGCCGATGATCGCGATCTTGATCCCGTCTTTTTCGCTCGGGCCCGGAATGCGCTTGGCTTCCTCACCCTCGGCAACGATTTCTTCCTCGCCTTCTTCCGGCTCGTCTTCATCGTCCTTCGGGAAATCCGCCAGGGCGATTTCCAGCATCTGGGTGATGCCGCGTCCGTGGGCACCGGCGATCGGGATCGCCTGGCCCATGCCCAACGGCGCGAACTCGGCGCGGGCCATGTCCGGGTCGATGTTGTCGACCTTGTTGGCGACCACGTAGGAACGCTTGTTACGCTTGCGCAAATGCTCGGCGATCATCTGGTCCGCGGCGGTAAAACCGGCCTTGGCGTCTACCAGGAACAGCACCACATCGGCTTCTTCGATGGCGAGCAGCGATTGCTCGGCCATTTTTTCGTCCATGCCGTGTTCATCACCGGAGATGCCGCCGGTGTCGACCAGAATATAGGTACGCCCTTGCCACTTGGCCTCACCGTATTGGCGATCACGGGTCAGACCGGACAAGTCGCCGACGATGGCGTCGCGAGTCCTGGTCAGGCGATTGAACAAGGTGGACTTGCCGACGTTCGGTCGGCCCACCAGGGCGATTACGGGAACCATGCGGCTCTCCACTTCGTTATTTCAGAAAATACAAAAGCCGCTGCGAGGCAGCGGCTGGTGCTCGGGGGGCCACCTTGTGGGAGCGAGCCTGCTCGCGAATGCGATGGATCAGCGACCTGTATGTCGACTGACCCACTGCTTTCGCGAGCAGGCTCGCTCCTACAAAACTGGAGCCGCTTGGGAATTAACCCAAGCATAGTCTTACTTGATGGTCAGGGCTTCCAGTTTGCCGCTGTTGCCATACACATAAATCATGCTGCCCACCACCAGCGGACGGGCACGCAGGCCGTCGCTGTCGATGCGCTCACGGCCGACGAAACGACCGTCCACCTGGCTGAGCAGGTGCAGGTAACCTTCCAGGTCACCCACTGCAACGTAGCTGGAGAACACTTCCGGGGCCGACAGTTGACGACGGGCCAGGGAATCGTTGCTCCACAAGGCGGTGGTGGAACGCTCGTCAACGCCCTCGACGGTACCCGAAGCCAGGCTCACGTAGACGCTGCCAAAACCTTGGGCGACACCGGCGTAGCTGGACGCATCGCGCTGCCACAGCACACGACCGCTTTCCAGGTCCAGTGCCGCAACGCGACCCTGGTAGCTGGCGACGTACAGCGTACCGCCGGACAGCAGCAGGCCGCCGTCGATGTCGACCACACGCTCCAGTTCCGAACGACCTTGCGGGATCGCTACGCGCTGTTCCCAGACCGGCACGCCGTTGGAAATGTCCAGGGCCACGACCTTACCGGTCGACAGGCCAGCCACCGCAAGGCGGTTGGTGACGACTGGCGCGCTGGTGCCCCGCAGGGTCAGCACCGCCGGAGTGCTGTCATACACCCAGCGCTGGTTGCCGGTGGCGGCATCCAGGCCGATCAGACGGTCATCCTGGGTCTGGATCACGACCACGTCACCGTTGGTGGCAGGCGGCGCGAGAACTTCACTGCTGACGCGGGCGCGCCACTTCTCTTCACCGCTGCTCGCGTCCAGGGCGACGATCTCGCCCTTGAGCGTGCCGATCATGAGCAGCCCGTAACCGACGCCAACGGCGCCGGACACCGGCAATTCGAGATCTTTCTTCCACTTGACGTCGCCGTTCATGCGGTCCATGGCCATGACGACGCCCGTGACGTCGCCCGCATAGATGGTGTCGCCGTCGATGGCCGGCACCAGCATGTTGTAGGTTTCACCCTGGCCGTCACCGATGGAGCGGCTCCATTGCTTCTGCAGCACGACTTCTTCTTTGAAGTCGGTCAGTTCGGCCGGAGGCAGTTCTTTCTTGCTGTTGCTGCTGCAACCCGCGGCCAGAATGGCCAGGGCCAGCAATGCTGCATGTTTCCAACGGATCACGTCACGCATCCCCTTTGGCCAGGTCGTCCAGCTTGATTTGCAGGCCACCGACCGCGGCTTCATCCGACAGCGCAGCCTTGGCTTTTTGGTAGGCCGCATGGGCCTCATCGGCACGGCCCAGCTGTACCAGCAGGTCGCCCTTGAGTTCTTCGCGAGTGGCCAGGAACGCCTTGTCGGCGTCACCGTCGAGCAGCTTCAAGGCGTCTTCGACCTTGTTCTGGGCCGCCAGCACCTGTGCCAGGCGCTGACGCGCCACTTCGCCCAGGGTCGGGTTGGCCGGCTTGTCGACGATCGCTTTCAGCTCGGTGGCCGCGTCGTCCAGCTTGCCGCTGTCCACCGCGACCTTGGCCACGAACAGGCTGCCGTACTGGGCGTAGGCGGTACCGCCGAACTCTTTGTTCAGCTTGCCGGCCAAGTCCGCCACGCGCGCCGCGTCAGGCTTGCCGTCCGGGGTCAGGGTGGTTTCCAGCAATTGCTGGTAGAGCATCGAGGCGCCTTGCGACTGGTTGCTCTGGTATTTCTGGTAGGCCTGCCAGCCGAACACGATGACCAGCGCCAACAGGCCGCCAGTGACCAGCGGCTTGCCGTTGCGCGTCCACCAGTCCTTCAAATCCGCCAGCTGTTCATCTTCGGTACTCGACACCCCAATACTCCTTAATCGCTAAATCGGCTGTTTGACAGCTTCAACCCTGCACGACGCAGGTGGCCAGGTGTGCAGCAAGCGCATCCCAGGCAATGCTTTGTTGTTCGCCCTGGCCACGCAGGGGTTTGAAACCTACCACTTGTTGGGCCAGTTCGTCGTCACCGAGGATCAATGCGTACAGCGCACCGCTCTTGTCGGCCTTCTTGAATTGGCTCTTGAAGCTGCCGGCGCCGGCGTTGATCTGCAGGCGCAGGTTGGGCAACTGGTCGCGAACCCGCTCGCTCAACGACAGGGCGGCCAGCTCGGCAGCCTCGCCAAAGGCGCACAGGTAGACGTCGACCTGACGGGACAGCTCTTCAGGCACCTTGTCCAGCGCCTCAAGCATCAACACGAGGCGCTCGATGCCCATGGCAAAGCCCACGCCAGGGGTCGGCTTGCCGCCCATCTGCTCCACCAGGCCGTCGTAGCGGCCGCCGGCACACACGGTGCCTTGGGCGCCGAGCTTGTCGGTGACCCATTCGAAGACGGTCTTGCTGTAGTAGTCCAGGCCGCGAACCAACTTCGGGTTGATCACGTAGGGGATGCCCACGGCGTCGAGGCGAGCCTTCAGCCCTTCGAAGTGCGCACG
>NZ_JAOSHO010000446.1 GCF_025917275.1 Pseudomonas agronomica
CTGCGCATCGATGGACGCAAGGCTGTGCTGACCGAGGCCGGCGGCGTACTGTTGCGCCGCTCCCGGCAACTGGTGAAACAGGCCAGCCAGCTGGAAGACCTGGCCCATCACATGGAGCAAGGCTGGGAAGCGGAGGTGCGCCTGGTGGTCGACGCGGCCTACCCGAGTGCCCGCCTCGTCCGGGCGCTGACGGCGTTCATGCCGCAGAGCCGAGGCTGCCGGGTGCGCCTGCGCGAAGAAGTGTTGTCGGGCGTGGAGGAAGTGCTGCTCGAAGGCGTGGCCGACCTGGCCATCAGCGGCTTCAGCATTCCCGGTTACCTGGGTGCGGAATTGAGCGATGTCGAATTCATCGCGGTGGCCCACCCCGAGCACCCCTTGCATCGTCTCAACCGCGAGCTGAATTTCCAGGACCTGGAAAGCCACCTGCAAGTGGTCATCCGCGACTCCGGTCGCCAACAGCCCAGGGATGTTGGCTGGCTCGGTGCCGAACAGCGCTGGACCGTCGGCAGTCTCGCCACCGCCGCGACGTTTGTCGGCAGCGGCCTGGGCTTCGCCTGGCTGCCACGGCACATGATCGAACGGCAGCTGAATGAAGGTGTGCTCAAGCGTCTACCCTTGGAACAGGGAGGCAGCCGCAATTCGACTTTCTATCTGTTCTCCAACAAGGAAAAACCCCTGGGCCCGGCCACGCAAATCCTCATCGAACTGCTGCGCACCTTTGACACCGCGCCGCTGGATGCACCGTTCGCCGCCCCTGAACAAGCCTGACAAGGACTTCGCCCATGGCCTACTTTGCGCACGAAGGTTGCAACCTGCACTACGAGGAGTATGGCCAAGGCGCGCCCTTGGTGCTGGTCCATGGACTGGGTTCCAGCACTCGGGACTGGGAAAAACAGATCCCGGTGCTGTCCGCCCGCTATCGCCTGATCGTGATGGATGTGCGTGGCCACGGTCGCTCCGACAAACCGCGCGAGCGCTACAGTATCGCCGGTTTCAGCGCTGACCTGGGCGCGCTGATCGACCACCTCGACATGGGCCCGGTGCACCTGGTGGGCTGGTCCATGGGCGGGATGATCTGTTTTCAACTGGCCGTGGACGAACCCGCGCGGGTCAAGAGCCTGTGCATCGTCAACAGCGCCCCAGAGGTCAAGGTCCGCACGCCCGACGATTGCTGGCAATGGTTCAAGCGCTGGAGCCTGATGCGCCTGCTCAGCCTGGAAACCATCGGCAAGGCCCTCGGCGCCAAGCTGTTCCCCAAGCCTGAACAGACCGAGCTGCGACTGGAGATGGCCCGGCGCTGGGCAACGAATGACAAACGTGCTTATCTCGCCAGCTTCGACGCCATCGTCGGCTGGGGCGTGCAGGAACGTCTTTCGCAAATTGCCTGTCCAACCCTCATCATTTGCGCCGACCACGACTACACCCCGGTGGCGCTGAAAGAGGCTTATGTAAAGCGATTGCCTGACGCACGACTGGCAGTCATCGCCGATTCACGGCACGCTACGCCGCTGGATCAACCCGAACGCTTCAACCAGACCCTGCTCGAATTCTTGACCGCAACCGATTCCACTACCCAGGATCACTGAACCCATGCTGAAAAAACTCGCCCTCGCCGCCGGCACCGTCCTCTTTGCTGCCAACCTGATGGCCGCGCCTGCGCCGCATGTCTTGCTGGACACCACCAACGGCCAGATCGAAATCGAGCTGGACCCGGTCAAGGCCCCTATCAGTACCAAGAACTTCCTTGAGTATGTCGACAGCGGCTTCTACAACAACACGATTTTCCACCGTGTGATCCCGGGCTTCATGGCCCAGGGCGGCGGTTTTACCCAGCAGATGCAACAGAAAGAGACCAAGGCGCCGATCAAGAACGAAGCCAGCAATGGCCTGCACAACGTACGCGGCACCTTGTCGATGGCCCGCACCTCCAACCCGGATTCGGCCACCAGCCAGTTCTTCATCAATGTGGCCGACAACGCCTTCCTCGACCCAGGCCGCGACGCCGGCTACGCGGTGTTCGCCAAAGTGGTGAAGGGCATGGACGTGGTGGACATCATCGTCAACTCCCAGACCACCACCAAACAAGGCATGCAAAACGTGCCGATCGACCCTGTGATCATCAAGTCGGCCAAGCGCATCGACTAAACCCGCAGGGCAAGCCTGGGCGACGTCGGCGATCCTGCGCCGCCCACAGCAAAAGAAGGAGAGCCCTGCCCGGGCTATGTAACCCATGGTTTATCGCCGTTTCGAAAAACTGATCGACATCTTCCGTGACGCCCCGACCTCGGCCCCGCCGAACCGCGTCCTGCCCTTTTACACCTACTACCTGAAACAAGTCTGGCCCAGCTTCGCCGCGCTATTGGTGGTTGGCCTGATCGGCGCGCTGATCGAGGTGGCGCTGTTCAGCTACCTGAGCCGCATCATCGACCTGACCCAGGCCACGCCCAGCGCCGACTTCTTCAAGGTCCACGGCCTCGAGCTGGCGTGGATGGCCGTGGTTGCGCTGGTGTTCAGGCCGATCTTCGTGGCCCTGCATGACCTGCTGGTCCACCAGACCCTAAGCCCGAGCATGACCAGCCTGATCCGCTGGCAGAACCACAGCTACGTGCTCAAGCAGAGCCTCAACTTCTTCCAGAACGATTTCGCCGGGCGCATCGCCCAGCGCATCATGCAGACCGGCAACTCGCTGCGGGACTCGGCGGTGCAGGCCGTGGATGCGTTGTGGCACGTGCTGATCTATGCCATCAGTTCCCTGGTGCTGTTCGCCGAAGCCGATTGGCGCCTGATGATCCCGCTTTTGATGTGGATCGCCGCCTACATCGGCGCGCTCTATTACTTCGTGCCGCGAGTCAAGGAACGCTCGGTGGTGTCATCCGACGCCCGCTCCAAACTCATGGGGCGGATCGTCGATGGCTACACCAACATCACCACGCTGAAGCTGTTCGCCCACACCAACTTCGAACAGCAATACGCCCGTGAAGCCATCGAGGAGCAGACCGAAAAAGCCCAACTGGCCGGTCGCGTGGTGACCAGCATGGACGTGGTCATCACCAGCATGAACGGCCTGCTGATCGCGGGCACCACGGCCCTGGCCCTGTGGTTGTGGACGCAATCGCTGATCAGCGTCGGCGCGATTGCGCTGGCCACGGGGTTGGTGATCCGCATCGTCAACATGTCCGGCTGGATCATGTGGGTGGTCACCGGCATCTTCGAAAACATCGGCATGGTCCAGGACGGCCTGCAGACCATCTCCCAGCCCGTCAGCGTCACCGACCGCGAGCAGGCCAAGCCGCTGGCGGTGGCCCAGGGCGAGGTGCGCTTCGAGCACGTGGATTTCCACTACGGCAAGAAAAGCGGCGTGATCGGCGACCTGAACCTGGTGATCAAGCCCGGCGAGAAAATCGGCCTGATCGGGCCATCCGGCGCAGGTAAATCGACGCTGGTGAACCTGCTGTTGCGCCTCTATGACGTGCAGGGCGGACGCATCCTCATCGATGGCCAGGACATTGCCCACGTCGGCCAGGAAAGCCTGCGTGCGCGCATCGGCATGATCACCCAGGACACGTCGCTGCTGCACCGTTCGATCCGCGACAACCTGCTTTACGGCAAGCCCGACGCCACCGACGCGCAACTCTGGGAAGCGGTGCACAAGGCGCGGGCCGATGAGTTCATCCCGCTGCTCTCGGACGCCGAAGGCCGCACCGGTTTCGATGCCCACGTCGGCGAGCGCGGCGTGAAGCTCTCCGGCGGCCAGCGCCAGCGCATCGCTATTGCCCGGGTGCTGCTCAAGGACGCGCCGATCCTGATCATGGACGAAGCGACCTCCGCGCTGGACTCGGAAGTCGAGGCAGCCATCCAGGAAAGCCTCGAGACGCTGATGCAAGGCAAGACCGTGATCGCCATCGCCCACCGCCTCTCCACCATCGCCCGGATGGACCGGCTGGTGGTGCTGGAAAAAGGTCGCATCGCCGAGACCGGCAGCCATGCCGAGCTGTTGGCCCAGGGTGGGTTGTATGCGCGGCTGTGGCAGCATCAGACGGGTGGGTTCGTGGGGATCGATTGAACCTTGGTTATGCACAAACCCCGTGGCGAGGGAGCTTGC
>NZ_JAOSHO010000447.1 GCF_025917275.1 Pseudomonas agronomica
CTTCGCGAGCAAGCCCGCTCCCACTGCACCAAAAGCGCATAAAAAAAGGCCACCCGAAAGCAGCCTTTAAAAAACTAGAGAGGTTTTTTGCTTACACGGCCGCGACAGGGCGCATGTAAGAAATTGGTGCGGTGCTGGCGTCTTCGAACGTCACGACTTCCCAAGCGTCTTTCTGCTCAATCAACTTGCGCAGCAGCTGGTTGTTCAGTGCGTGGCCAGACTTGAAGCCCTTGAACTCACCAATCAGGCTGTTGCCCAGCAGGTAGAGGTCGCCAATCGCATCAAGGATCTTGTGCTTGACGAATTCGTCTTCATAACGAAGGCCGTCTTCGTTCAACACGCCATCGGAATCGACCACGATCGCGTTCTCAACACTGCCGCCGAGTGCGAGGTTGTGCTTGCGCAGGTACTCGATGTCACTCATGAAACCAAAGGTACGGGCGCGGCTGACTTCTTTTACGAACGAAGTGCTGGAAAAGTCCACGCTTGCACTCTGGGTGCGGTCCCGGAAAACCGGGTGATCGAAATCGATCTCGAAGCTCACCTTGAAACCTTCGAAAGGGACGAAAGTGGCGCGCTTGTCGCCGTCTTCCACTGTCACTTCCCGCAGGATGCGGATGAACTTCTTGGCCGCGTCCTGTTCTTCCAGGCCAGCCGATTGAATCAGGAATACGAAGGGTCCGGCACTGCCATCCATGATCGGGACTTCGGACGCGGAGAGCTCGACGTAGGCGTTATCGATGCCCAGGCCAGCCATGGCCGAGAGCAAATGCTCCACCGTGTCCACTTTGGTGTCACCGTTGACCAGCGTGGTCGACATAGTGGTTTCACCAACGTTTTCCGCGCGAGCAGGAATCTGCACCACAGGGTCGAGGTCGGCACGACAAAACACGATGCCGGTATCGACAGGCGCGGGCTTGAGGGTCAGGTAGACCTTCTCGCCGGAGTGCAGGCCGACACCTGTGGCACGGATAATATTCTTCAGGGTGCGTTGTTTAATCATGGCATGGGCCGCTTCAGCGCAAATTGCGAACTGGTATCAACAAAGGCTGGCGATGATAGCAGACCAGACCTTTGCTGAACACCAATCACCCGTATACCCCTGATACATTCCATCAATCGGCCTGACGACGCAGGAATGCCGGGATGTCCAGGTAGTCCAGATCATCTTGCGGATTCATCTTCGCGGCAGTCGCAGCACCGGCCTGGGCCTGGTTGCGCATGACGGTCGGACGATCCAGGTCACGGTAGTTCACCGCTGGCGCTTCCTGACGAGCGGCCGGTTGCTGTTGCGGCTGGGAGGCCATGGCAGTCTGGACGGTGTTGTCGATCACCTTCATCGGCTTCTCGATTTTCGCGCCCAGGCCAGTGGCAACCACTGTCACGTGCAACTCGTCACGCATGTCCGGATCGATCACGGTACCAACCTTGACCATTGCATGGTCGGAAGCGAATGCCTCGATGATGCTACCCACGTCGGAGTACTCGCCCAGGGACAAGTCCGGACCGGCGGTGATGTTCACCAGGATGCCGCGGGCGCCCTGCAGGTTCACATCTTCCAGCAATGGGTTGCGGATCGCCGCTTCGGTAGCTTCGCGTGCACGGTTCGGACCGCTGGCGCAGCCAGTGCCCATCATCGCCATGCCCATTTCGGACATCACGGTGCGTACGTCGGCGAAGTCGACGTTGATCATGCCTGGACGCTTGATGATGTCGGAGATACCGCGAACGGCACCGGCCAGTACATCGTCTGCCTTGGCGAAAGCCGACAGCAGGCTGGCGTCTTTACCCAGGATGGTCAGCAACTTCTCGTTGGGGATGGTGATCAACGAGTCGACGCTTTCGCTCAGCGCGCGGATGCCTTCGTCGGCGATCTGCATGCGCTTGCGGCCTTCGAACGGGAACGGACGGGTCACCACCGCAACGGTGAGGATGCCCATTTCCTTGGCCACTTCGGCAATGATCGGCGCTGCACCGGTACCGGTACCGCCGCCCATGCCCGTGGTGATGAACACCATGTTGGTGCCAGCCAGGACTTCAGCGATGCGCTCGCGGTCTTCCAGGGCAGCCTGACGGCCGACCTCGGGATTCGCGCCGGCACCCAGGCCCTTGGTCACGCCGGTACCCAATTGCAGGATGGTCCGCGCGCCGATGTTTTTCAGCGCTTGAGCATCGGTGTTGGCGCAGATGAACTCGACGCCTTCGATGTTGCTCTTGACCATGTGGTTGACAGCGTTGCCGCCGCCACCGCCGACACCGATTACTTTGATAACCGGGCTAGCGGGGATGTTGTCTACGAGTTCGAACATGTTCCCTCTCCTTACATTCTCTAGTTTTTTTCGCCTACTGCGTTTGTTGCCGTCTTGCACGCCGAGCCTGAAACCCGGCGCTTGAAGCTTGAATCAATCAGAAATTGCCTTTCACCCAAGCCTGCAGCCGCTCGAACAACGGTGCCTTCGGCTCGTCGCTGCTGTAGCTGTCGCGGCTGCCTATCCCTGAGAACGAGATCCCGTCGGACTGCTTTTGCAGGCCATACATCAACAGGCCCACGCCGGTGGAATAGATCGGGTTGCGCACCACGTCATCCAGGCCCTTGACGCCATGGGGCACGCCAAGGCGCACCGGCATGTGGAAAATCTCTTCGGCCAGCTCGACCGCGCCTTCCATCTTCGACGTACCGCCGGTCAGCACGATGCCGGCCGGAATCAGGTCTTCGTAGCCGCTGCGACGCAGTTCGGCCTGGATCAGCGTGAACAGCTCGTCGTAGCGCGGCTCGACCACTTCGGCCAGGGCCTGGCGCGACAGTTCGCGCGGTGGACGGTCGCCAACGCTTGGCACCTTGATGGTTTCGCCGGCACCGGCCAGTTTCGCCAGGGCGCAGGCGTAGCGGATCTTGATTTCCTCGGCGTACTGGGTCGGGGTGCGCAACGCCATGGCGATGTCGTTGGTCACCTGGTCGCCGGCAATCGGGATCACGGCCGTGTGGCGGATCGCGCCTTCGGTGAAGATCGCGATGTCGGTGGTGCCGCCGCCGATGTCCACCAGGCATACGCCCAGCTCTTTCTCGTCGTCGGTCAGTACCGAATAGGCCGAGGCCAGTTGCTCGAGGATGATGTCGTCGATTTCCAGGCCACAGCGGCGTACGCATTTCTCGATGTTCTGCGCGGCGTTCACCGCACAGGTCACCACGTGGACCTTGGCTTCCAGGCGCACGCCGGACATGCCCAGCGGCTCGCGCACGCCTTCCTGGTTATCGATCACGTAGTCCTGCGGCAGGGTGTGCAGCACACGCTGGTCGGCCGGGATCGCCACGGCCTGGGCCGCGTCAAGCACGCGCTCGAGGTCGGCGGAGCTGACTTCGCGATCACGAATTGCCACGATGCCGTGGGAGTTAAGGCTGCGGATGTGGTTGCCCGCGACGCCGACGAACGCCGAGTGGATCCGGCAACCGGCCATCAGCTGCGCCTCTTCGATGGCGCGCTGGATCGATTGCACGGTGGACTCGATGTTCACCACCACGCCTTTCTTCAAGCCGCGGGACGGGTGTGTACCGATCCCGACGATGACCAGCGTGCCGTCGTCCGCGACTTCGCCTACCAGCGCCACCACCTTGGAAGTGCCGATATCAAGACCGACGATCATTTTTCCGCTTTGCACGTTTGCCATGGGTCCAGCCTCTTCTTAATTCTTCGCGACGGCGGGTACGGCCGTCGTCGGCGCTACCGGTTCCCGCCAGCCAACAGCGAGGCCGTTGGCGTAGCGCAGATCGATGCGCGCAATGTTCGTAATCTGTTCTTTGAGCGTCTTGTCATAGATGGCAATGAAGCGGCGCATCTTTTCCACCAGGTTGCCGCGCCCGAGCAACAGCTCGATGCCCGGCCCCGAGCTGCCCGCGCCAGTGGTCAGGAACCAGCTGCCGCGCTCACGCAGTTCCAGGCGTGCGATGGAGAAGCCCAATGGCCGCAACATCTGACTCAACACCTGGTATTGCTGCATCACTTGCTGCTGGGCCCGCTGTGGACCGAACAGTTGTGGCAAATGTTCATAATTGGCCAGTTCCCGTGGCGTAAACGCCTGG
>NZ_JAOSHO010000448.1 GCF_025917275.1 Pseudomonas agronomica
CGCGAGCAAGCTCGCTCCCACAGGGGACTTGGAAACCATTCAAGAGGACAAGGACATGCAAACCAAACTGCTGATCAACGGCCATCTGGTCAACGGCGAAGGCCCTGGCCAGGCGGTATTCAATCCGGCGCTGGGTCGGGTCCTGGTGGAAATCAATGAAGCCAGCGAGGCCCAGGTCGATGCCGCCGTGCGTGCCGCCGACGTTGCGTTCGAATCCTGGTCGCAAGTGCCACCCAAGGACCGCTCCCTGTTGCTGCTCAAGCTGGCCGATGCCATCGAAGCCAACGGTGAAGAACTGGCGAAGCTGGAATCGGACAACTGCGGCAAACCCTTCAGCGCCGCGTTGAACGACGAGATCCCGGCGATTGCCGACGTGTTCCGTTTCTTCGCCGGCGCCAGCCGCTGCATGAGCGGTTCGGCGGGCGGCGAATACCTGCCGGGTCACACGTCGATGATCCGTCGCGATCCAGTGGGGGTTATCGCTTCCATTGCACCGTGGAATTACCCGTTGATGATGGTCGCCTGGAAAATCGCTCCAGCCCTGGCCGCCGGCAACACCGTGGTGCTCAAGCCGTCGGAGCAGACCCCGCTGACAGCCTTGCGCCTGGCGGAACTGGCCGCGCAGATTTTCCCCGCCGGCGTGCTCAACGTGGTCTTCGGTCGCGGGCCAACCGTCGGCAGTCCGCTGGTCACCCACCCGAAAGTGCGGATGGTGTCGCTGACCGGTTCCATCGCCACCGGTTCGAACATCATTTCCAGCACTGCGGACAGCGTCAAGCGCATGCACATGGAGCTGGGCGGAAAAGCCCCGGTGATCATTTTCGATGACGCCGACATCGACGCAGCCGTGGAAGGCATCCGCACCTTCGGCTTCTACAACGCCGGCCAGGATTGCACCGCCGCTTGTCGCATCTACGCCCAGCAAGGCATCTATGACCGGTTCGTCGAGAAACTCGGCGCTGCGGTCAGCAGCATCAAGTACGGTCTGCAGAACGAGCCCGACACCGAAATGGGCCCGCTGATCACCGCCCAGCATCGCGACCGCGTGGCCGCTTTCGTCGAGCGGGCCATCGCCCAGCCGCATATCCGCCTGATCACCGGTGGCAAGGCCGTGGACGGCAACGGCTTCTTTTTTGAACCCACGGTGCTGGCCGACGCCCAGCAGGACGACGAAATCGTCCGCCGCGAGGTCTTCGGCCCGGTGGTGTCCGTCACCCCGTTCCTCGATGAAGCGCAAGTATTGGCATGGGCCAACGATTCGGACTATGGATTGGCCTCATCGGTATGGACCACCGACGTCGGCCGTGCCCATCGCCTGTCAGCGCGACTGCAATACGGCTGCACCTGGGTGAACACTCACTTCATGCTCGTCAGCGAAATGCCCCACGGCGGTCAGAAACGTTCCGGCTATGGGAAGGACATGTCCATGTATGGGCTGGAGGATTACACGGTGGTGCGGCATGTGATGTTCAAGCACTGAGCCGAAATACAATTGACTCACGACCGGACGGCAATGTCTGGTCGTGTTTTCTGAACGGCCATGACGACACACCCACTTCATTTATACCTGGCAGGCAATCGCGCCATCAACTCACCTGTACGCCGCTTCATCTTCGCCCTGCCATGGGTGACTTCGAAGCAATCCTGGGCCCAATCCCTTGCCTCAGGGTGCCTCACGGCACGTAACACCACTTCGCCAAGCGCATTGATGCTGAATTCGACAGCACACCCCGGAACCAATTGCAGAGCCTCGCGAATAGCCTTGGGAATGGTCACCCGTCCATTGCTTGCTACCGTTGACGACATAACGTTCTCCTGTGAAATAACAGTTCAAAACCGCGAAACACGCCGCATCGCGTCTACGAGGTAGCGCATGGCGATCCGGTCGTTTTCCGACAACTCTCGATAGCGCTCGACCAATCTCAACTCCTCCAGGCTAAGCCGGCGCGACCGACGCTTGATGCCCAGGCCGGGGAAAATGCCCAGCATTTCGGTGATGCCCTGTAGTTTCGTCATGACTTGTCCTTCGTTACGTCGAGTTGGCGTGTTAGCGCCTGGTGAACCGCCTATATCGGCTATCGCGCTAAAGAATAGGGAGGATTCCAAGCGTGAAAAGCGTTTTTTAGAGTAATTAGTCAAAAAACGCCGAAACACCGTAAAAAAAAGAAAACTCTGTAAGAAAATTTGACCGCGGCCCCGCTTCCCCGCCTCTCAGCCCCTGATTTGCCCTATGATTTTTGCGCCTCGGTGAACCGATCCAGTTCTCGGGTATCTGTTCTAACGTCCGTCGCGTTTGGCCAAAGGCATGTCCGAACCCTAATACCAATCCCTGCTCCCAGGATCGGCGCGGGATTGTTTCGAGAAAAGGTTGTGTTTATGCACCGCAGGAATCTGCTCAAGGCCTCCATGGCCTTCGCCGCCTACACCGGGCTCTCCGCCTCTGGCCTCATGGCCGCGCGAGCCTGGGCCGCCGACCAGGCGGCCGATGGCGAAGCCCGGCCGTTCGATTTCGATGCGCTGAAAGACCAGGCTCGCCAGCTGGCCAAGCGCTCCTACACCGACACCAAGCAAGTCCTGCCGCCAACGCTCGCGCAGATGTCGCCCCTGCAATTCAACGCCATCAAATACGATGCCAACCATTCGCTGTGGAACGCGGTGGACGGCCAGGTGGATGTTCAGTTCTTCCACGTCGGGATGGGTTTCAAGCAGCCAGTGCGCATGTACAGCGTCGATGCGAAGACACGCATGGCCCGGGAAGTGCATTTCCGTCCAGAGCTGTTCAATTACGAGAAGACCACCGTCAATACCTCGCAATTGACCGGTGACCTGGGCTTCGCCGGGTTCCGGGTGTTCAAGGCACCGGAACTGGACCGCCACGATATCGTTTCCTTCCTCGGCGCCAGTTACTTCCGCGCCGTGGACGCCAGCGGCCAGTACGGGTTATCCGCTCGCGGCCTGGCCATCGACACCTACGCCAAGAAGCGCGAGGAGTTTCCGGATTTCACCAAGTTCTGGTTCGAAACCCCGGACAAGAACAGCACCCGTTTCGTGGTCTATGCCTTGCTCGACTCGCCTAGCGCGACCGGTGCCTATCGTTTTGACATCGACTGCCAACCGACCCGGGTCGTCATGGAAATCGATGCCCACATCAACGCCCGTACCGCCATCGACCAGCTGGGTATTGCGCCAATGACCAGCATGTTCAGCTGTGGCACGGTTGAACGACGCATGTGCGACACCATTCACCCGCAAATCCATGATTCCGACCGGCTGGCCATGTGGCGCGGCAACGGTGAGTGGGTCTGCCGCCCGCTGAACAACCCCGCCACCCTGCAGTTCAATGCCTTTGCCGATAACAACCCGAAAGGCTTCGGCCTGGTGCAGACCGACCATGACTTCGACAGTTACCAGGACACCGTGGACTGGTACAGCAAGCGTCCAAGCTTGTGGGTGGAACCTACCACCGCTTGGGGCGAAGGCTCGGTCGATCTGCTGGAAATTCCCACCACTGGCGAAACCCTGGACAACATCGTCGCGTTCTGGACACCTAAAAAACCCGTTGCCGCCGGTGATTCGCTGAACTACGGCTACAAGCTTTACTGGAGCGCCTTGCCTCCGGTCAGCACGGACCTGGCGCACGTCGATGCGACCCGTTCCGGCATGGGCGGCTTCATCGAAGGCTGGGCACCCGGCGAGCATTACCCGACCGTCTGGGCGCGGCGTTTTGCCGTGGACTTCAGCGGCGGCGGCCTCGACCAGCTACCCCCGGGCACCGGCATCGAACCTGTCGTGACCTGCTCCCACGGCGAAGTGAAGGATTTCAACGTGCTGGAGCTGGATTCGATCAAGGGCTACCGCATTACCTTCGACTGGTACCCGACCGACGACCGCGTGGACCCGGTGCAGATGCGTTTGTTCATTCGCACCAAGGACCGGACCTTGAGCGAGACCTGGTTGTATCAGTACTTTCCGCCGGCACCGGATAAGCGTAAGTATCCCTGACAGTAATCGAGTTTCTGGACTGGCCCAATCGTCGGATCGCCGCCCG
>NZ_JAOSHO010000449.1 GCF_025917275.1 Pseudomonas agronomica
GGAGCGAGCTTGCTCGCGATTGGCGCGACTCGGTTTGCGATCAGTCGAACCGATAAATGTCCATCCCCAGCGTCCCCATCGTGAACCCCGCATGGGCAACGCTGAATGTCCCCCCAGCCCCTCGGGCAAAATACAGTGGCAGCAAATGTTCATCGCTGGGATGGCTGCGCACGGCATTGGGCGCCTGGCGGCGATAATCGTGCAGGGCCGCCTCGTCGTTCGACGCCAGTTTAGCGACTATCCAATCGCGAAACGCCTTGGCCCAGGGTTCGACGGTTTCAGGGCCGGCGTTCCAATCCAGATCCCGCAGGTTATGCGTGATGCTGCCGGAACCAATCACCAGGACGTCTTGTTCCCGCAGGCTCGCCAACGCACGGCCGACTTGCGTTTGCAGCGTCGGACCCTGTTGGCTAGGTAAAGAGACCTGTACGACGGGAATATCCGCCTCCGGATACATCAATGACAACGGCACCCAGACGCCATGGTCGGAGGGGCGTCCCGTGTCGAGGCGTGCCGGGAGATGCGTGGCGTTGAGCAACTCGGCTACCTGTGCTGCCAGCTGGGGCTCGCCTGGCGCGGGGTATTGCACCTTGTACAAGTCGGGTGGAAACCCGCCGAAATCATGCCAAGTGCGAGGTCGTGGGTTGGCGCTGACCAGGAGTTCGTTGCTCTCCCAATGAGCCGAGACAATGACAATCGCCTTTGGCCTGGGCAACTGTTCGGCCAGGCGAGCCAAGGCCGGGCCGCTTTCGCCGGGTTCCAGGGCAAGCATCGGTGAGCCATGGGAAATAAACAGGCTGGGCAGCATGGACGGGCTCCTGAGCATTAAGATGTGCCATCTTCTGTCAGGTCACTGATCAAAATCTAATATAAGTTTTAGCCCGTTTTGATCGAATTTATGGAGCGAACCCCATGGACCCCGAGTTTTGGCACAAGCGTTGGTCAACCAACCAGATCGGTTTTCATCAGCCGGAAGTGAACCCTTACCTGCAATGTTTCTGGCCCCAGTTGGGATTGCCTGAAGAGACTCGAGTGTTGGTGCCCTTGTGCGGCAAGACGCTGGATCTGCTGTGGTTGGCGCAACAAGGTTTTTCAGTAAGGGGAATTGAACTGTCGGAAAAAGCTGTCACTGATTTTTTCCAGGAACATCAGCTCGAGCCGAACGTGAGTGAGGAGGGCGCCTTCAAGATATTTCGTGCCGGCGCCATTGAAATCCGCTGCGGTGATTTCTTTGCGTTGACGCCTTTGGACGTAGCCGATTGCGCGACGTTGTATGACCGCGCTGCATTGATCGCCTTGCCCGGGCCGATGCGTGAGCGGTATGCGGCCCACCTGCAGAGCATAATGCCGGACTGTGTCGGGCTGGTGATCACGCTGGATTACGACCAGGACGACATGCCTGGACCTCCGTTTTCGGTAGGGCATGACGAGGTGCGGCGGTTGCTGGGTGGGGCTTGGGAGTTGCAGGTCTTGCACGAACAGGATGTGCTGGGCGAGAGTTGGAAGTTCTTGCAGGCGGGCGTGAAGCGACTGGATGAGCGGGTATATCTGGTATCCAGTCGAGGGGTGCACTCAATGACCCCATCGCTGAAAAGTCCGCCCCCGCGCTTGGAATAGCAGAAAAAAGCCCGCATTGCTGCGGGCTTCTCTTTGAGGCTCTAGCGATCAACCACGACGACGCAGCGCGTCAATTCGCTCTTCCAGCGGCGGATGGCTCATGAACATGCGAGCCAGGCCCTGCTTGATGCCACCGTTGATACCAAAGGCATTCAAGGTATCGGGCATGTGCACCGGCAGGCCTTGTTCGGCGCGCAGGCGCTGCAGTGCACCGATCATCGCGCTCGTGCCAGCCAAGCGTGCACCGGCGTCGTCGGCGCGGAACTCGCGTTTGCGCGAGAACCACATGACGATGGCGCTGGCGAGTATGCCCAAGACCAGTTCGGCGAAGATGGTCGCCACGTAATAGGCGATGCCTTGGCCTTCTTCGTTCTTGAATATCACCTTGTCGACGAAATTGCCGATGATGCGGGCAAAGAACATCACGAAGGTGTTCACCACGCCCTGGATCAGCGCCAGCGTGACCATATCGCCGTTGGCAACGTGGCCAATCTCGTGGGCCAGCACGGCCTTGACTTCATCCGGCGAGAAGCGTTCGAGCAGACCCTGGCTGACGGCGACCAGTGCGTCGTTCTTGTTCCAGCCGGTGGCGAACGCGTTCGCCTCGTATGCCGGGAAGATCCCGACTTCGGGCATCTTGATCCCGGCTTCGCGGGACAACTGCTCGACGGTCTGCAGCAGCCATTGTTCGTGGCGAGTGCGCGGCTGGCTGATGATCTGGGTGCTGGTGCTCATCTTCGCCATCCACTTGGAGATGAACAGCGAGAACAGCGAACCGGCGAAACCGAACACCGCACAGAAGATCAGCAGCTGATTGAGGTTGAGATCAACCCCGTTGGCCGCCATGAACCCGTTGAAGCCAAAAAGGCTCAGGGTGATGCTGGCAATCAGCACGACCGCCAGGTTAGTGGCCAAGAACAGCAGGATGCGCATCATGGTGGTAGCAATCTCCTCATGCTAAAGATGTAGCGTTATGCGGGGTATATAAGGTGCTGCCGCGGGCTATTCAACTCGCCTACTATTTCAAACTGTGTCCTACAGCCGTCCTAAATGTTTGAAAGACTTTTCTGAAAGTGACTCTGGAAATGAGATTCGGCATCCGCGCGCCGCGAACGTTGCGTTGCGTCGGCCATCCGCTCTCGAATCCCAGTGTAGAAGGACTGGTGGCGCTCACAGAACGGATGTGTTGCTGAATCAGACAGCGTGCGAGGTGAGGGGCCTCGCACGCTGGCGGGATTATTGGCGGTAGGACTTGAGGAAGTTGCCGATGCGGCCAATGGCCTGGTCCAGGTCATCGACCCGCGGCAAGGTCACGACACGGAAGTGGTCCGGCCATGGCCAGTTGAACGCCGTGCCCTGGACGACCAGCAGTTTTTCCGAGAGCAGCAGGTCCAGGACGAATTTTTCGTCGTTGTGGATAGGGCAGACTTTCGGGTCGATCCGGGGGAAGGCATACAAGGCGCCCATCGGCTTGACGCAACTGACGCCGGGAATGTCGTTGAGCAGTTCCCAGGTGCGATTGCGTTGTTCCAGCAGTCGACCCTGAGGCAGGACCAGGTCGTTGATGCTCTGGTAGCCTCCCAGCGCGGTCTGGATCGCGTGCTGGCTCGGCACGTTGGCGCATAGACGCATGTTGGCCAGCATATCGATACCTTCGATGTAGCTCTGGGCATGATGCTTGGGCCCGGAGATGGCGATCCAGCCGGAGCGGAAGCCGGCAACCCGGTAGGATTTGGACAAGCCATTGAACGTCAGGCACAGCAAGTCCGGCGCCAGGGAGGCGGTGCAGACGTGAACGGCGTCGTCGTAGAGGATCTTGTCGTAGATCTCGTCGGAAAACACCACCAGGTTGTGTTGGCGGGCCAGTTCCAGCATGCCCAGCAGCACTTCCCGGGAATACACGGCGCCGGTCGGGTTGTTGGGGTTGATGATCACCAGGGCCTTGGTGTTCGGCGTGATCTTGGCCTTGATGTCCGCCAGGTCAGGGAACCAGTTGGCTTGCTCGTCGCACAGGTAATGCACCGGGTTACCGCCGGACAGGCTCACGGCAGCGGTCCAGAGCGGGTAGTCAGGTGCCGGCACCAGGACTTCGTCGCCGTTGTTGAGCAAGGCCTGCATGGACATGACGATCAGCTCGGACACGCCGTTGCCCAGGTAGATGTCTTCGATCCCGATGCCTTCTACCTGCTTTTGCTGGTAGTACTGCATCACGGCCTTGCGCGCGCTGAACAGGCCCTTGGAGTCGCTGTAGCCTTGAGCGGTCGGCAGGTTGCGGATGACGTCCTGGAGGATTTCATCGGGCGCTTCGAAACCAAAGGGTGCCGGGTTGCCGATGTTCAGCTTGAGGATACGGTGGCCTTCCTCTTCCAGGCGTTTGGCGTGCTTGAGCACTGGGCCGCGAATGTCGTAGCAGACGTTG
>NZ_JAOSHO010000045.1 GCF_025917275.1 Pseudomonas agronomica
CCCAGCGGAAGCCAGCTCCCTGTTCCGCCTGGAATGATCACCAGCGCTGCTAATACGGTAAACTCCCGCCCATCGCTGTCTGGAGCTACTTATGCGCGCAGAGTTGAACCAAGGCCTGATCGACTTCCTCAAGGCCTCCCCTACCCCGTTCCATGCCACCGCCAGCCTTGCCCAACGCCTGGAGGCGGCGGGTTACCAGCGGCTTGATGAGCGCGAGACCTGGGCCACAGAGGCCAACGGTCGTTACTACATCACGCGCAACGATTCCTCGATCATCGCCTTCAAGTTGGGCCGCAACTCACCGCTGCACGACGGTATCCGCCTGGTCGGCGCCCACACCGACAGCCCTTGCCTGCGGGTCAAGCCGCAGCCGGAACTGCAACGCCACGGATTCTGGCAACTGGGCGTGGAAGTCTATGGCGGCGCGTTGCTGGCGCCGTGGTTCGACCGCGACCTGTCCCTGGCCGGCCGCGTGACCTTCCGCCGTGATGGCAAGGTCGAGAGCCAGTTGATCGATTTCAAGGCACCGATCGCCACCATTCCGAACCTGGCCATCCACCTCAATCGTGAAGCCAATCAAGGTTGGGCAATCAACGCCCAGAATGAACTGCCACCGATACTCGCCCAGTTCGCCGGCGACGAGCGCGTCGACTTCCGCGCCGTGCTCACCGATCAACTGGCCCGCGAGCACGGCTTGAATGCCGACGTGGTGCTCGACTACGAGTTGAGTTTCTACGACACCCAAAGTGCCGCAATTGTCGGCTTGCATGGCGACTTCATCGCCGGGGCGCGCCTGGATAACCTGTTGTCGTGCTACGCCGGCCTGCAGGCCCTGTTGACCACCGATACCGAAGAAACCTGCGTGCTGGTGTGCAACGACCACGAAGAAGTCGGCTCGACCTCGGCCTGCGGTGCCGACGGTCCGATGCTCGAACAGACCCTGCGCCGCCTGCTGCCCGAAGGTGAAGAGTTCGTGCGCGCCATCCAGAGATCCTTGCTGGTCTCGGCGGACAATGCCCACGGTGTTCACCCCAACTACGCCGACAAGCACGACGCCAACCACGGTCCCAAGCTCAACGCCGGGCCGGTGATCAAGGTCAACAGCAACCAGCGCTACGCTACCAACAGCGAAACTGCCGGATTCTTCCGCCACCTGTGCATGGCCGAGGAAGTACCGGTGCAAAGCTTCGTCGTGCGCAGCGACATGGGCTGCGGCTCGACCATCGGCCCGATCACCGCCAGCCAGCTGGGCGTGCGCACGGTGGACATCGGCCTGCCGACCTTCGCCATGCATTCGATTCGCGAACTGTGCGGCAGCCATGACTTGGCGCACCTGGTGAAAGTGCTGAGCGCGTTCTACGCTTCTCGCGAGTTGCCATAAGCCTTCATGACTGCAGGAGCTGTGTAGGAGCTGCCGAGCGCAGCGAGGCTGCGATCTTTTTCAAGCGAAAAGTCAAAAGATCAAAAGATCGCAGGCTTCGCCAGCTCCTACAGGACCAAGCGGGAGCAAGCGGGACCAAGCGGTAGCAAGGTCCCTCTCCACAACAGGGTTCGCCCAGATTCTGGAGCCAGCCTGTGACACTCATCAGCCCACCCCAGCCAAACCCCAACTAGACTGACCTTATCCTCCCCGACAAGGCTGTCGCCATGATTTCCATGTCCTCGTTCAACGCCATGCTGGTGCCCATCATCGCTGGCATGATCCTGCTGGCCATCGGTTTCAATTTCCGCGACAAGAACGTCGGGGTGTTCGCCATGTGGATCGGCATGTTATTGATCCTCGCGACAGTGTTGTTCAGGATCCTGGCCAAGCTCAACGAATCTTCCTGAACACACTTCAAACAGGCTGTTCGGGCACGTCCACGCCGACGTGAATCGCGTCGTGCCGCCAGAACTCCAGGTCGCAATCGATCAGCCGTTGGTGCTGGTCATAGTTGACCCGGGCAATCCGAAGCCCGGGGCTGCCGACCGATACTTTCAGTGCCGCTGCCGCTTCAGGTTGCAGCGACGTAGGCACGATCTCGAATTTCACCCGACCGTAATGCAGGTCGTAATGGCGGGCATACAGCTCGGTCATGGACTGGTTGAGGTCAAAGTCGAGGATGCCCGGGAAATACGCCGGGTTCAGATAGTGCTCGACGTACAGCACCAATCGCTCATCGATGCGCCGGGTACGACAGATCTGGATGACGCTGGACAGCGCCGGCAGTTGCAGCCAGGCACAAACCGCCGCCGAAGCGGGTTGCAGGCGGGCCGATATCACCTGGGTAGATGGTACCCGGCCCTGGGCGGCGACCATCGCGTGGAAATGGCTACGTTGCATCAGGTTGTAAGCCAGCCGTGGCGGCGAGACAAACCAGCCCCGGCGCTCTTCCCGATAAATCTGTCCCTGGGCCTCAAGCTGCAACAAAGCCTCACGCACGGTGATCCGGGTGGTCCCGAACAACTCGCTCAACTTGCGCTCGGCCGGCAACTTGCTGCCCGGCGCCAGCAAGCCGTGGTCAAGCTGCTCCTGCAGGACCTGCCCGATGGTTGTCACCGCTTTGGTTGTTTCAACGCGCATCAACGTTACCTATCTGGACTAGACCAGCACTGTTTCGGGGCAGGATTCGATGCTGCATCGATCCACGTCTCATGCCTGTAAGCCTAGGCACTGCGCATGACTGATAGATGACACAACCGCCGAACGGTCAACACATGCGCTTGCAAATAAACGGCCAAGGCCTTGCAGATCAGGCGGTTACTCATGGTCTACGCTTATCCCACAGCGACCCTCCGTGAGCCCGACGATTGCTGGCGAACATCCCACCGACATCAAAATGTCATGGGACGCGCCTACATTGGCTCAGGTATTGCTGACCTAGACCAACACAACCGCAATCGCAGCGTTGAAAACGCCCATAGGAGCTTCGGATGAAACAGCTTTTCCTGGCATCACTGTTAGGCTCGACCATTGCCATGTGCACCGCCGCCATGGCCGCTGATACCGATCTGAAAACGTTGGAAGCCGCTGCGAAAGCGGAAGGCGCCGTGAACAGCGTCGGCATGCCCGATGACTGGGCAAACTGGAAAGGCACGTGGGAAGACCTGGCCAAGAACTACGGTTTAAAGCACATCGACACCGACATGAGCTCGGCCCAGGAAATCGCCAAGTTCGCCGCTGAAAAAGACAACGCAAGCGCCGACATCGGCGACGTCGGCGCCGCGTTCGGCCCGATCGCGGTCAAGCAAGGCGTGGTCCAGCCTTACAAGCCAAGCACTTGGGAACAAGTGCCGGATTGGGCCAAGGACAAGGACGGCAACTGGGCCCTGGCCTACACCGGCACCATCGCGTTCATCGTCAACAAGAAACTGCTGCACGGTTCCGAAGTGCCGACCAAATGGGCCGACCTGAAATCGGGTAAATATAAAGTCTCGATTGGTGACGTGAGCACCGCGGCCCAGGCTGCCAACGGCGTACTGGCCGCGGCCCTGGCCAACGGCGGCGACGAAAAAAATATTAAGCCAGCCTTACTGTTGTTCGCTGACATCGCCAAGCAAGGGCGCCTGTCCATGGCCAACCCGACCATCGCGACCATGGAAAAAGGCGAAGTCGAAGTGGGCGTGGTCTGGGACTTCAACGGCCTGAGCTACAAGGCCAAGATGGCCAACCCGGATGACTACGTGGTGCTGATTCCATCCGACGGTTCGGTGATCTCCGGCTACACCACCATCATCAACAAATACGCCAAGAACCCGAACGCCGCCAAGCTGACCCGCGAATACATCTTCAGCGACGCTGGCCAGATCAACCTCGCCAAGGGCAACGCCCGCCCGATCCGCGCCGAGCACCTGAAGCTGCCGGAAGAGGTCAAGGCCAAGCTGCTGCCGAACGAGCAGTACAAAGGCGTGACCCCGATCAAGGATGCGGATGCGTGGGAGAAGACCTCCAAGGCACTGCCGCAGAAGTGGAACGAAGAAGTCATCGTCGAGATGAAGTGAGGCGCTAGCTCCCGCTCCCGGATCACCGCTGATCCATTGTGGGAGCGAGCTTGCTCGCGATTGCGGTGTGTCAGCCATATTCATGTCGGCTGACACTCCCTCATCGCGAGCAAGCTCGCTCCCACATTGGACGCTTGGTGAACCCGGTTTTTTTGGTTCTTGTCCGGAGTCCCGGTCCCCATGAAGCACAACGTCATCCTGGTGGTGCTCGACGGCCTCAACTACGAGGTTGCCCGGCACGCCATGGGACATTTGCAGGCGTATGTCGGCGCAGGACGCGCGGCGCTCTACAAACTGGAATGTGAACTGCCGGCCCTGTCCCGCCCGCTCTACGAATGCATCCTCACCGGCGTCGTGCCCATCGACAGCGGGATCGTGCACAACAACGTCTCGCGCTTGTCGAATCAGCGCAGCATTTTCCATTACGCCACCGAGGCCGGCCTGAGTACGGCAGCCGCTGCCTATCACTGGGTCAGTGAGCTGTATAACGTTTCACCCTTCGTCGCCGGTCGTGATCGTCACACCGAGAACCCCGACCTGCCGATTCAATACGGGCATTTCTACTGGAATGACCACTACCCCGATTCCCACCTGTTCGCCGACGCCGAGCACCTGCGCCAGCGCTACTCGCCGAACTTCCTGCTGGTGCATCCGATGAACATCGATGACGCCGGGCACAAACATGGCCTCGATACGCCGCAATACCGCAACAGCGCCCGCTCGGCCGATATCAACCTGGCGGTTTACCTGCAAGCCTGGCTCGACGCCGGTTATCAGGTGCTGGTGACGTCTGACCATGGCATGAACAACGATCGCTCCCACAACGGCCTGCTGGCGGAAGAACGGGAAGTGCCGCTGTTTGTCCTCGGGAACGGCTTCAGCCTGAACGCCAACGCTGCCCCTCGGCAGACTGAACTGTGCGGCACAATTTGCCAGTTGCTCGGCATCGCCCACGACAAACCCTATTGCCAGGAGTTGCTCAAGTGAACGCCATGACGCGCGGCAAATGGCTGGCAGCGTTGTGCCTGGTGCCCTTCGCGATTTTCTTCATCGTGTTCCAGATCGCCCCGCTGCTGTGGGTACTGGTCAACAGCCTGGAATCGGAAGAGTTCGGCTGGGGCCTCGCCAACTTCAGCAAAATCTTCAGTTCGAAGTTTTACCGGCAGGCGATCCAGCACAGCCTGGAAATCAGCTTCTGGTCCAGTGTGTTCGGCATCATCATCGCCGTGCTCGGCAGCTATTCCCTGCGCCGCGTCGACTCGCGCCTGCGCAACTTCGTCAACGCCTTCGCGAACATGACCAGCAACTTCGCCGGCGTGCCCCTGGCCTTCGCCTTCATCATCCTGCTGGGGTTCAACGGCAGCATCACGATCATGCTCAAGCAGGCGGGGATCATCGAGGATTTCAACCTGTATTCGAAAACCGGGCTGATCATTCTCTACACCTATTTCCAGATTCCCCTGGGCGTGCTGCTGCTCTACCCGGCCTTTGACGCTCTGCGTGAAGACTGGCGCGAGTCCGCCTCCCTGCTCGGCGCCAACGGCTGGCAGTTCTGGCGGCACATCGGCTTGCCGGTGCTGACCCCGGCGCTGCTGGGCACGTTCGTGATCCTGCTGGCCAACGCCCTCGGCGCCTACGCGACGGTTTACGCGCTGACCACCGGCAACTTCAACGTGTTGCCGATACGCATCGCGGCCATGGTCTCCGGCGACATTTCCCTGGATCCGAACATGGCCAGTGCATTGGCCGTGGTGCTGGTGGCGTTGATGACCCTGGTAACCATCGTCCATCAACTGCTGCTCAAGAGGAGCTACCATGTCTCGCGCTGAATCGGGCCCTGCCGGGCTCTATCATCGGGCGGTGGTTTACCTGCTATTCGCCATTTTGCTGCTGCCCCTGGCCGGCACGCTGATCTACTCCATCGCCAGCAGTTGGTCGGCCACCGTGCTGCCCAGCGGCTTCACCTTCAAATGGTATGTGCAGTTGTGGAGCGATCCGCGTTTTCTCCATGCCTTCGGCCAATCCCTGATTGTCTGTGTGGGGGCGCTGGTGCTGTCGGTGGTGCTGATCCTGCCGTTGCTGTTCGTGGTGCATTACCACTTTCCCAAGCTCGATGCGCTGATGAACATTCTCATCCTGCTGCCCTTCGCGGTGCCGCCAGTGGTGTCGTCAGTGGGACTGTTGCAACTTTATGGTTCCGGGCCGCTGGCGATGGTCGGCACGCCGTGGATCCTGATCGGCTGTTACTTCACCGTTGCCCTGCCGTTCATGTACCGGGCGATCACCAACAATCTGCAAGCCATCAACCTGCGCGACCTGATGGACGCCGCGCAACTGCTCGGCGCCAGCACCTTCCAGGCTGCGTTGCTGGTGGTGCTGCCAAACCTGCGCAAGGGCCTGATGGTGGCGCTGCTGCTGTCCTTCTCGTTCCTGTTTGGCGAGTTCGTGTTCGCCAACATCCTGGTCGGCACCCGCTATGAAACGTTGCAGGTGTATCTGAACAACATGCGCAACAGCAGCGGTCACTTCACCAGTGCGCTGGTGATTTCCTACTTTTTCTTCGTACTGGTCCTGACCTGGGCGGCCAACATCTTGAACAAGGACAAAAGCCAATGAGCTACGTCAGCGTCCAACACCTGCAAAAAAGCTACGCCGGCACGCCGGTGTTCAGCGACATCAACTGTGAGATCCACAAGGGCGAATTCGTCACCCTTCTCGGCCCTTCGGGCTGCGGCAAGTCCACGCTGTTGCGCTGCATTGCCGGCCTGACGGCGGTTGATGACGGCAAGATCCTGCTGGACGGCCAGGACATCGTCCCATTGAGCCCGCAGAAACGCGGGATCGGCATGGTCTTCCAGAGCTACGCCCTGTTCCCCAACATGACCGTGGAGCAGAACGTCGCCTTTGGCCTGCGCATGCAAAAGGTCGACGCCTCGGACAGCCGCCAGCGGGTGCTGGAAATCCTGCGCCTGGTGGAGCTGCACGACTTTGCCGCGCGCTACCCCCATCAACTTTCGGGAGGCCAATGCCAGCGCGTGGCCCTGGCCCGCTCCCTGGTCACCCGGCCCCGCCTGTTGTTGCTGGACGAACCGCTGTCAGCCCTCGATGCACGGATTCGCAAGCACCTGCGCGAACAGATCCGACAGATCCAGCGCGAATTGGGCCTGACTACGATCTTTGTCACACACGATCAGGAAGAAGCCCTGACCATGTCTGACCGGATTTTCCTGATGAATCAGGGAAAGATCGTACAGAGCGGCGACGCCGAGACCCTCTACACGGCACCAGTCGATGTGTTTGCCGCCGGTTTCATTGGCAACTACAACCTGCTGGACGCCGACAGCGCCACCAAACTGCTGCAACGCCCGGTGAACGGTCGCATCGCGATTCGCCCGGAAGCCATCGAACTGAGTCGCAACGGCGAACCCGATGCGCTGATCCGCAGCCACAGCCTGCTGGGCAACGTGATCCGCTACCGGGTCGAAGCCCGTGGCGTGGAATTGGTGGTGGATGTGCTCAATCGCTCGGCCGCCGACCTGCATCCTGACGGTGCCCGGTTGGCACTTTCCATCGATCCGTCGGCCCTGTGTGAGGTAGCCTGACGGCTTTGTTGATTTTGAAGCTGATCTTGAGAAGGAAAACCTGCTGATGGCCCTGGCAATTTTTGATCTGGACGAAACCCTGATCCACGGCGACTGCGCCACCCTCTGGAGCGAACAGATGGGACGCCTGGGCTGGGTCGACCCCGAGTCGTTCATGCGGCGCAACAACGAGCTGATGGACGCCTACAGCCACGGCAAGCTGCGCATGGAAGAGTACATGGACTTCAGCCTGGAACCGATGATCGGCCGCACTCCGGAGGAAATCGAGCACCTGGTGGCGCCGTGGGTGGAGGATTTCATCGAGCCGATCATCTTCAGCGACGCCACCAAGGCCATCGCCGAACACCGCAAGGCCGGTGACCGGATCCTGGTGATCTCGGCTTCGGGCACGCATCTGGTCAAGCCGATTGCCGAACGCCTGGGCATCGATGAAATCCTGGCGATCGAACTTGAAGTGGCCCACGGGGTGTACAGCGGCAAGACCGTGGGCACCCTGACCTACCGCGAAGGCAAGATCACCCGTCTGCTGGATTGGCTGGATGCCGAAGAGGAGAACCTTGAAGGCGCGAGCTTCTACTCCGATTCGCGCAACGACTTGCCGTTGCTGCTGCGAGTGGATTACCCGCATGTGGTGAATCCGGACCCGGTGTTGAAGGCCCATGCCGAGCTGGCGGGGTGGCCGATTCATCAATGGAGGTAGCTACGAACGCCAGCAATGGCTGAGGTGAAGCTTCATGAAGGCGCTCCGATCGCTACCCTCAGACAGTGCGAAAAGTTCAGTGGATTACTGCCGTTGAGCCGCACGGAATAATTCACTAGCACCGTGGTTGCGTCATTTTCTTGCACCCATTCCAAAGGGACTGTGAAGGTATAGGCTTGGCTCACGTTGACAGCAGATCGAATGCCTTCACGGGTTTGCAGGCCGCTCCATCGCACCCCGATATCGTACCCGGCCAAAGCGCTGGTATTGCGAACTGTCACAACGCGCGTTTCGGGGTCGTAAACCGGTTCATCCAGTACGAGTGGCTGCTCGTCGATGGTCAGCGTCAGGAATTGCGATTGCATCGGCAAAACGGCGGCTGGCGTCTTGATCGTATAACCCACCTTTACCGAAAGCCCGATGTTGTCGACGAATTCCATGCGCGGAACCCGTAGCGAGCGGCGTCCCAGGATGGGGTTGGCCTCGGTGTAGATATTCGCGCGCCCCTGCCAGATGATATTGAATATATGGGCTTCCGACTCCCCCGGATAAGGAGGCACGACGAATTCCAGATATTCGTCCCTGTACAGGTCCTTTTCATCGTTGAACCCGATCTGCACCCGGTCGCTCTTGTTGTTGTAGGCCTTGGGCACAACCGGCTTGACCGGAAAAACGACAGCGAAGCCCACGGGCATCGACCCCAACCCAGTGTCCACATCCCTGGCTTCGAGCAGGTAGGACTGGACGCTCAGCTCGGTCAGGGTCACGCTCCACTTCGTGTCGATGACAGGTGCGGGGTCGCCGATTGCAGTATCGCTGTCGAACAGTTGGATCTGTTTCGTGTCGGCGGCCAGGGCCGTGCCCGTCAACGTCACGCGGGTCTGGAGCGTGGTGCCGTTTGCAACAGAACCATTGTCGTCTTGGATGTCATCCACCATTGGGGCGCCCTTTACCCAGATACTCATCTTCAATGCAGCTGAGGCAACTGGGCCGGTAGCCCGCTCGACCCAGTACATGGCCTCGACAGTGCCGCCGCGATTGCTCTCGATCTGTGCCGCCGGGATATGGAACGACAAGTTCGTCTTTTCGTTGGATCTATCCAGCGTGACCACATCTCGGTAGCGCCCGTTGATCGACCCCCACCAGAGTATGTGCACCGCGTCCCCGGCAACCTGCCCTTCGTACTGGCGCACGATCAACTGAGTACCTGTCGCGACATCGTCCGGGTCCAACACCCCATCGCTTTCTCCCGCTACATCCGGCTCAGCCAGCATCGCCGGCGGCCAGCCGATACTCAGCACAACGGCGTGCAGAGATTCATGTTCGACGATGGCCCCTTCGAACTCGCCGCTGCGCAACCAATAGGACAGCGCCAGGGTGCCCTTGTCGATTGCGCTCAAGTGCTCGCCGTCAACACTAATGACAATGGGACTGGCCCCTGCGGCTTCTGTCTCGCTGATGGTATGTGCCGCCAGCTCCGGGGCGTACGCTTCGCCGCTCTCCTTGTTCCCCTTCCAAACCAGCCTGACGACGTTGCCCCCCACCATCGCCTCGTCCCAGGGAACCTCGATTCGGGCGCAGGGCAGTTGCGGATCAAGGGTGCGGGCAAACTCGCGAGGGCGACCGGAGCCGCGAGAAGCGAAGGCCGTCCAATCAACTGGGGCGAGAAAATTTTCGAGAGCAGAGCCGGGCTGCCATCTGCCTTGAACAGTCGATAGGAAAAGCCCACGTGGACGCTACCGATCAATGCCCGAACTTCAGCACTGGGACGCGCAAACTCAAGCACCCCTGGCACGTTGGTGATCCGCTCCTTGGTATAGGTTACATCCACCAACTCGCCGCTCGCGGTCGTTCCCTTCAACCGCGCTTCCACTTCGTCACCCACGGCAAAATCGCTGCCGACGGTGTAGATCTGGAAAATCACATCGGCCCTGCGTAGCTCGTCCATGTCCAAGACCAGATTAATGACCTGTTTGATCAAAGGCGCATCGAGGCGCGCACTACCTGTACCGACGATTACCCGTTGAGCGACGCTCCAGTCCTCGGAGCGGTTGTCAACCAGATCGCGAACATCAAAAGCCACGACGAGGCCGTAACTGTCGGTATCGCCGCTGGCCAGCACGGTGGCCTGGTCGACAGTGATCACGATAGGGTTGTTGTCAGGGTCCAGAACTTGCTGCCCCGTCACAAGCTCGGGCGGAGAAACAAGCTGGCCGCCCCAGGACAGCGTGATACGGTCACCTACGGCCATGAAGGGATAAGGAACGATCGTAACGGGTATACCAAGCGCGGCGGCTTCGCTGTCTATCACGGCCGGTGGCAGGAACTCGGGCGCGATGATCATCACCAGGCCGGGATGTCCGAGGTCGGGGTTAGTGTCCTTCCCACCGGGGGGCGCGGCGTCGATCTTGATATGGATTTTCGTGACGGCTGACGATTCGGGAGCAGCTTCATCGTCAAGCCTGAGGACGTCGTAGTTGAGATCGTAGGCGCCATCCACCAATCCTATCGCCGGGATAAACCGTATCACCTCATGCCCCACCTGATCAGGCTCGGTAATACGACCGGTCAACACGGGGAATTGATTGATTTTCACACGGTAGCTGTCGCCAACATTCATGGCCGTCCATGGCGCGATGACCATTTTCAGGCCTTCTTGCGGATGGGCAATCCGGGCCGCAGCGATGTTGATACCCAGGGCGCCTTCCGGGGCGGGTGGGTAAGCGGGTACGCTGTCAGGGATCTGCAATGAGACCAGGGAAGACAGCGCATCCGCGGAAGATGGGTTGGCCATTGAACGGCCTCCTATGGAATGGGCTCCCGGCAGGGAAACGCCTGCCTGGAGCCAGCCTCGGGGAACGACTGCGTGGTGGGGTCTGATCAATATGCGGTAAGCGAGAGCGCCTGATCCGCTTGCCGAAATTGGAACGTTGCTCGGCCGGTAGCCGCGGTGGGTAGCGTCATTAAAATAATCGGCCGCACAATGCCATCCGTGTTGAACAAATCTCGCTGATCGGCCTGGGCGCTGGTCAACCCGCCGGCGTGCTCGAGGGTGTAGAAAAATGCTTCGATGGGCAGGGTCGCGCCGGCATTCTGGGGCCAAGGGGTAATGATCAGTTCATTTTGAATCCTGAAGGATTCTTCACCCGCCCGTCTCATGGCATCGATCGCTTGGACAAACGCCTTTGCGGCGTCTTTCCCCCTGATTGCCCTGACGTCAAATCCACATTGAAAAAAACCCCGTGGCGCCGCGACGGGGATAGCCAGGAAATGAGCGAGCCATTGCTGCCCAGTAGTAATACCTAGCACTTGGCAAGGCCGGGAGTCGTAAGAACCAGCGTGAGTCGTTGGGCCGCACCCATCGGGCTTCCGGACATCGGAACCAGCGTCCACAGGGAAGAAACAGCGCACCACCATCCGGTCCTTGCCAGCGGGTCGGTTATTCTCTGGATAGAAAATAAACCCATTAACATAGTTATAAGCGAGCGACCTGAAATTTGAATCTGCCCTTAGATAAGAGAACGAAACACCGTTTTTGGGCTCCGCACTGGCCGGATTAGGATTCCATGAATGATATTGCGGGGAGAACGAGGTGCCACGGAAAATCACGCCTGTGCATCGATGCGCAACCTCTTCGACATCGTCGCAGTGACTTCGCGTGTCAGCATAGCGCGCAGTCAGATCCTGTGCGACTTGCTCTCCGGAACGGGACGAAAGTAATGGAAGATTACGACTGATTAGTTCCGGGGTCGTACAACCCAGCAACAGAACGAATCCTAGAACCATAAACATTATTTTTTTCATGGCAGCCTCCAGAGCAAGTTCTCACGAAGTCACTTGGAGAACCTGCCAATTAAATAAAATATCGTTTCAGCGTTCCGACTCGCTTAGTTTGCGGGCGTCCATTGATCGCCTTCAAAATATTGAAAATTCGCTTGAGCACTGACGGTCGCGGGTAAGGTTATCCGAATGACGGGCACCCAAATTTCTGTTTGCTCGTAAAAATCTTTTTGGTCATCCTTGGCGCCTGCCAGTCCGCCAGGAGTGGCCAGGTAGAAGAACGCCTGGAGAGGCAAACGTTCGCCGATATCCTGTTCCCATGGGGCCACTATTACTTCACTCCAAGTATTGAAAGATTGGGCCCCAAGCAAGGCTATCGCCTTGACAGCTGCGTCGAACCCCTCAGCGCCAGACGTGCCCAATGCTTCGTGGACTTTAAAACCGCACTGCCGTCCCAGGACAGATCCGGCCGCCCCCCTGAAGTGAGCAAGCCATTGTTCAGCAGTATTGACGCCTTGCTCTTGGCAGGGGCGATTTTCAAGATGATTTGGACGGCTGCCGCAAGCATCGCCGGTCCTGTCCTGCGTCCAAGCATCTAAAGGAAAAATACAACGAACTACGACAGGGTCCTTGCCCGGAGGCGCCCAATACCTTGCATGGAATATAAAACCATGATTATAACCGTAAGCCAGTCCTTTGAATTTGGCATCCTGTCGCAAGAAGGAAAAGGAAACGCCGTTCCTGTCGTATGCGCTGGGAGCCGGGTTCCAAGCGTGAAACTCCCTGGAAGCAGTGGTGCCGCGAAGAAGTACGCCGGAACAGTTGAAGGCCGGATCTTCCAAACTGCTGCACCAGGACGCAGGGACAGCATATTTGCTCCATAAATCGCGCACAGTTGCCTCACCCGTTTGCGAAGTCGAACTAGCAACACCCCTCATCATTTGTTGTTGCGGCGCACTGCAACCGAACAACAATAAAAAACCCAGAACAACCAATCCTGAAATTCTCATGCGCTTTTCCTCCAAGCCCGTCGAAAAGAGCGACAGGCCTGCTTATTTAAAATGTTCTATAGGTACCCGTGTGACGCTACACAGGTATTCGCAGGTAATGGGAAAAGAGAATAGGGTTGGAAGCATCCAATCGCAGGGTATAGTTGAGCAACACTGTCTGCCCACGGTTTTCCGACACCCAGGATGAATCAATGGTGAAGGTATAAGGGCGATTGACGTCCAAGGGTATTTCCGGACCATCACGTGTAACTAAACCGTCCCATCGGACCCTGATTTTGTAACGACCCATTGAACTGGTGTCGCTCACTGTCACCACGTGCGTCGAACTATTGTAGAGCGGTGCAGGCAGAGCTAACGCCTGCTCATCAAAAATTCCTTGCCATGGTTCCGATAGCAGCGCAGTGCTAGTGTTATTTGGCTGGACGCTATAACTGGCTTCAACCTCCCCCCCAATCGAGTCAACGAATTCCAATCGTGGGACGCGCAAGATCCGCTGCCCCGCAACCGGATTGAGTTCGGTATAAGTAACGGCACGGCCTTTCCAGATAACATTCAGAATATGATCGGGGCGCGACCCCGTATAAGGAGGAACCACAACGTCCAAGAATTCTTCGCGATAGAGATCCTTTACATCATTGAATCCCATTTTCAAACGTGTGCCAGCCACATTGTAAGCTTTGGGAAGCGTCGGCTTAACCAATTGGGTGATTGTAAAAATTCTGGGTTCCGATGAAACAGCACCCAATCTTGCGGTCAAGCTGTATACAGCGACCCCCAGGTTGCTCAGCGTATGGCTCCATGTAGTACCCACCACAGCAAAAGAGCTCCCGACCGGGCTGCCATTCCCATACAACTGAATATCGTCGCCGTTACTGGCCGTACCCTGAACCGTGATGCTGGTATCGAGCGTAATTCCTCCCTCCGGAATTTCATTGCCTTGGCGATCTAGTACCAAGGTGATAATCGGCACCGTTACTCGATCAAGATGGACATCCAGGTACTTGGCGGCTGACTGATTGTCGTTACCCAGCTGGTCGATCACCAGGAACCTTGCAAAGGTCCTGGGGTTATCACCAATTAATCTGAACGTATTGGTATAAAGCGTTGTTGCCACTGATTCCGATGGACTGTTTACAGGCAGTTCAATCGTCTCGGTACTCAGTTGGAAGCGAACGGTGTCATAGGCACGCTGGTTCGCGTAATTGAAACCGAACGTCACGCCTTCGGCAGCCCGAGCGGCGCTGACCCCATGTTGTTCCACGTCTTGGGGAACCACCAGATCCATATTGATGGACGTGTCATCGGGATCATCCGCGCCTGGGGATAGCAGGTGATACAGGACATTGAGATCCCTCGAATCCTCGTCATTCCCACTCAAGCGCGACACTTTGTAGTGCAGTCTGTTGACCCCGTTACGCAATCGCCCCCTAGGGATATGCAAGACAATGGGACGTGCCTCCTCGCCGGGCTGCACGGTCGCGTCGTCCACAGATGTTGTTTCGTCATTGACGAACAACGCAACACTGTCGCCCGCCCCCATTGTCCAGGTGCGCGCCTGAAACTCGGTCCACGGATCGATCCAACATTCACAACCGTCAGGCCGGTCGTCATAAATGCGCTTGGGTATGCCCCCGTCCGCAAGGCCTTGCGGTTCCACCGGAGTCACCCAGCCAGGAATCATCACCGGGAATAATACGAACGGAGTGTTGGACGTGGAAGATTGGCTGGCCATCTCATATTCCTCTGGCGGGTAATGTCTCGTGCGTCTCGAACGATTTCATTACACGGGAGGCCAGCGAAACCGGCTACTGTCAGACCTGACAGGTAGGCACCGGTTTAGGACGAGCGGTCGAAGATGAGTGAAGGCCAGGCCCCACCGTTCCAGTCAGACACGAGCGGGGCGCATAGGCCGAGAGAAGACGGTGCCGGGCGTGACTTTTAACGCCGGACGAGCCGCGAAGACCATCAGCGTTATTGCAATTGCCCGTCAATAATCAGCACCAACTTCCCTGAAACCTGGTTGGTCGCCAGCTCCGCAAACGCCGCTTCGGCATCGGTGATTGCAAACGTCCTGGCCAACTGCGGGCTCAGGCGCTTATCCGTAAACAACGGCCATACGTTCTGACCCAATTCGCTGATCAAATCGGCCTTGAATTGATCGTTGCGACTGCGCAGGGTCGAACCGAGCAATTGGATGCGCTTGCCCAGCACCTGGGCCAGGTCGAGTTCGGTCGTGCGACCGCCCATGAGGCCGATCAATACCCAGCGGCCGTCAACTGACAAAAGTTTCACGTTGAGGCTGGCGTAGTTCGCGCCGACCGGATCGAGGATCACGTCAAACGGCGCGAAGTCGTTCAGGCTGTTGATATCGTCGGTGCGCACTACGCCGCCCTGGGCTCCCAGCGCTTCGCAATAGGCCAGCCGATCCGCCGAACCGACGCTGACCCAGCACGGGCTGCCAAACGCCTTGCAGAGCTGGATCGCCGCCGAACCGACGCCGCTGGCACCGGCGTGCAGCAACACTTTTTCACCCGGTCGCAACCCGGCAAGTTGGAACAGATTCAGCCACGCGGTGCCGTAGACCTCAGGCAGCGCGGCCGCTTCAGCCATCGACAGGCCTTCCGGCACAGGCAGCACATGACGGCCATCGACCACCACCTCTTCGGCCATCCCACCACCGGCCAGCAATGCGCAGACGCGGTCGCCCACTTGCCATGAAGAGCCAGGCCCGACTTCGCTGATCACCCCGGAACACTCGAGCCCCAGCACCTGGCTGGCGCCCGGTGGCGGTGGGTAATGCCCAGCTTTTTGCAACAAATCGGCCCGATTCAGGCCGGCAGCCGCCACGCGGACGCGAACTTGCCCCGCATCGCAGGCGGGACTCGGCTCATCTGCCCATACCACTTGACCTTCAACGCCTTGCAATGCTTTCACGGTGCCTCCATAGTGAGTCTCGACTGGGCCCGCTGCTTCAACGCCGGGCTTTCTTGCATTATGCGCCCGGGCCACATGGAACCGGCGACTTCAAAGACGGCCTAATATGCGTTATCAATTGTCCCTGCGTCGAATCAGCATGAAGCACTTGTTCCCCAGTACTGCACTTGCCCTTTTCATTGGCCTCGGCGTTTCGACGCTTTCGAGCAATACGTTTGCGGCCAACAGCTGGGACAAGCTTCAGCCCGATCGCGACGAGGTGATCGCCAGCCTCAACGTCGTCGAGTTGCTCAAGCGTCATCACTACAGCAAGCCGCCGCTCGATGACGCACGCTCGGTCATCATCTACGACAGCTACCTGAAGCTGCTTGATCCGTCGCGCAGTTATTTCCTGGCCAGCGACATTGCCGAATTCGACAAGTGGAAGACCCAATTCGACGACTTCCTCAAGAGCGGCGACCTGAACGCCGGCTTCGTCATCTACAAGCGCTACCTGGACCGCGTCAAGGCGCGCCTGGACTACGCCCTGGCGGAGTTGAACAAGGGCGTCGACAAGATCGATTTCAATGCCAAGGAAACCTTGCTGGTCGATCGCAAGGACGCACCTTGGCTCAAGAGCACCGCCGAACTCGACGACCTGTGGCGCAAACGCGTCAAGGACGAGGTGCTGCGCATGAAGATCGCCGGCAAGGATCCCAAGCAGATCCAGGAAACCCTGACCAAGCGCTACAAGAACCAATTGGCGCGCCTGGACCAGACCCGCGCCGAGGATGTCTTCCAGGCCTACATCAACACCTTCGCGATGTCCTACGACCCGCACACCAATTATCTGTCGCCGGATAACGCGGAAAACTTCGACATCAACATGAGCCTGTCCCTCGAAGGGATTGGCGCGGTGCTGCAGAGCGACAACGATCAGGTCAAGATCGTGCGCCTGGTACCGGCGGGCCCGGCGGACAAGACCAAGCAGGTCAGCCCGGCCGACAAGATCATCGGCGTCGCCCAGGGCAGCAAGGAAATGGTCGACGTGGTCGGCTGGCGCCTGGACGAAGTCGTCAAGCTGATCCGTGGTCCGAAGGGCTCGGTGGTTCGCCTGGAGGTCATTCCGGCCAGCAATGCGCCGAACGACCAGACCAGCAAAATCGTGTCCATCACCCGGGAAGCGGTGAAGCTGGAAGAACAGGCCGCGAAAAAGTCGATCCTCAACCTCAAGCAGGACGGCAAGGACTACAAGCTCGGCATCATCGAGATCCCGGCGTTCTACCTGGACTTCAAGGCCTTCCGCGCCGGAGACCCGGACTACAAGAGCACCACCCGCGACGTGAAGAAACTGCTGACCGAACTGCAGAAGGAAAAGGTCGACGGCGTCGTGATCGACCTGCGCAACAACGGCGGCGGTTCCTTGCAGGAAGCCACCGAGCTGACCAGCCTGTTCATCGACAAAGGCCCGACCGTGCTCGTACGCAACGCCGATGGCCGGGTGGATGTGCTGGAAGACGAAAACCCCGGCGCGTTCTACAAGGGGCCAATGGCCTTGCTGGTCAATCGCCTGTCGGCCTCGGCCTCGGAGATTTTCGCCGGCGCCATGCAGGATTATCACCGTGCGCTGATCATCGGCGGCCAGACCTTCGGCAAAGGCACCGTGCAGACCATCCAGCCGCTGAACCACGGCGAACTGAAGCTGACCCTGGCGAAGTTCTACCGGGTTTCCGGCCAGAGCACCCAGCACCAGGGCGTGCTGCCTGACATCGATTACCCATCGATCATCGACACCAAGGAAATCGGTGAAAGCGCTCTGCCCGAGGCCATGCCTTGGGACACCATCCGCCCCGCGATCAAGCCGGCCGTGGACCCCTTCAAGCCGTACCTGGCCCAGCTGAAGTCCGAGCATGACGCCCGCACGGCCCAGGACGCGGAGTTTGTGTTCATTCGCGACAAGCTGGCCTTGGCGCAAAAGCTGATGACCGAGAAAACCGTCAGCCTCAACGAAGCCGATCGCCGGGCGCAGCATGCCGACATCGAAGCCAAGCAACTGGCGATGGAAAACCTGCGTCGCAAGGCCAAGGGCGAAGAACCGCTCAAAGAGCTGAAGAAAGAAGACGAAGACCTCATCACCGAACCGGAAAAGACCAAGCCGGAAGACGATGCCTACCTGAGCGAAACCGGGCGGATCCTGTTGGACTACCTGAAACTCAACACGGCGGTCGCCAAGCACTGAGGTGATGGCCATTTAATGGTGGCACTCGTCGGAGTGTCATCAAACTGACATCAGTCTGTCGTGAAATACAGGACCGGGCGCACCCCAGCAGGGGTTGCGCCCCGTCCTTTTTTTATCGCCAGAGATCGCCATGACCACGACAGAACAGCTGAGTGCCTTGAGCTCAATCCTGACTCAAAGCGGTTTGCACAGTCTGTTCCAGCCGATCATCTGCCTCTCCGAACGACGTATCGTCGGCTACGAAGCCCTGACACGCGGCCCGTCCAACAGCCCGCTGCACTCCCCCATCGCATTACTGTCCGTGGCCCGCCAGGCCGGACGACTCAGCGAATTGGAACTGGCCTGCCGACGCAGTGCCTGCCAGCGCTTCAATGAGCAAAAGCTGCCGGGCAAATTGTTCCTCAACGTGTCGCCCGAATCCTTGCTCGAAGCGGCGCACCAGACCGGTCGTACCTTGCAGCTCTTGCAAGACTTCGGCATTTCGCCGAGCCAGGTCGTCATCGAGCTGACCGAACAAACCCCGATCGATGATTTCCAGCTCCTGCAAACCGCCTTGCATCATTACCGGGCCATGGGCTTTTCAATTGCCTTGGATGACCTCGGCGCCGGTTATTCGAGCTTGCGGCTCTGGTCGGAACTGCGGCCGGATTATGTGAAGATCGACCGCCACTTCATCGATGGCATTCACCAGGACGCGCTCAAGCGTGAGTTCGTCGGCTCGATCCTGAAGATTGCCCAGGCCTCACGGGCTCAAGTGATCGCCGAAGGAATAGAACTGCCGGAAGAACTGGCCGTGTTGATCGAGATGGGCGTCGACCTGGTCCAGGGCTACCTGCTCGCCCGGCCCCAGGAATATCCATCCCACGACGCCAAGGCGCTGATGCCCCGCCGAGACAACGGCGCGGCGCCACTGGGCGACGAGGTCAACGACCTTGGCGCATTGCTCAACGAACAACCGGCAGTGACCCACAACACACCGACGGCGGCAGTCCTGGACGCATTCCGCCGCCAGGCCAACCTCAACTCCCTGGCGGTACTCGATGACCGTGGGCAACCGTGCGGCATCGTCCATCGCCATTCGCTCTCGGACGCCCTGCTCAAACCCTTCGCCACCGACCTGTTCGCGCGCAAACCCATCAGCCGCCTGATGAGCGATGACTTCCTCGCGGTGGAACTCAATCAGTCGCTACAACAGGTCAGCCGGCTCATCACCAGCCGCGCGCGGCAACGCATCGAAGAAGATTTCATCATCACCCTCAACGGCAGCTACATGGGATTGGGCCGAGTCATCGACGTGCTCAAACTCATCACCGAGCTGAAAATCCAACAGGCCCGCTACGCCAACCCGCTGACCTTGCTGCCCGGTAACGTGCCAATCCAGCAATGCCTCACCCGCCTGTTGCAACAACGGCAGGAATCGGTGATCTGCTACGTCGACATCGACAGCTTCAAACCCTTCAACGACATCTACGGCTACGGCCGCGGCGACGAAGTCCTACTCTGCCTGGCGCAATGCCTGAACGAACGCATCGACCCCAGCCGCGACTTCGTCGGCCACATCGGCGGCGACGACTTCCTCCTGGTCCTCGGCCCGGATGACTGGCGCAAACGCCTGACCCAACTCCTCAACGACTTCCAAACCCACTGCCGCCGCTTCTACCGCCCCGAACATCTCGAGGCTGGGTGTTTTACCGCGCTGAACCGCCAGGGCGTGCGGCAGGAGTTTGCGTTGCTGTCGCTGTCGATTGGGGTGGTGCACCTGCGCTCGGAGGCCTGCGGGGAGCTGGATGCCAGCCAGTTGGCGGAGATGGCTTCGCAGGCGAAGCATCATGCCAAGGAGATTGTGGGCGGGAGTGTGTACTTGATTAATGGTGCGATCGAGCAGACACCAGTTGCGGGGGTTGGGTTGTTGGCGTGAGGGCTGGCCGCAAATTATCACCCCCGTGGCGAGGGAG